>CBFGQE010000174.1:0-6648 GCA_965650815.1 uncultured bacterium | reverse complement strand
CGCACCGCTGCCGCGACCAGCAGCGGAGCCAGCGCCACGGCCAGGAGGATCAAACAGAGGGCGTTGACCTGAGAGTTGTGACCGTAGTGCAGGAGGTTGAAGACGCGCAGGGCCAGCGTCTCCACGCCCGGCGGCACGATCAGCACGAGCGTTTCCACGTCCCACAAGCAGAAGAGAAACACGACGAACGCCGCGACCTTGGCCGCCGGGGCGAGCTGGGGCCAAACCGCGAAACGAAACACCGCCCAGCGTCCGCCGCCCTCCAAGCGGACCTGCTCGACCATCCGTAGATCCAGCCGCTCCCGCGCGGCCGAGAGCACCGCCCAACCGGGAGCCGCATAGCGCAGCACCCACGCGAGCACCACGATCCCGAGCCCATCGTAGAACCAACCGGTCGCCGGACGGTTCAAGGCCCAGATCAACCCGATGCCCAAGACCACGCCGGGCACGAGGAACAGGGGCCAAGGAAGCAGCGGGAAAAATGAGCGGGGGTTCAATTTGTCAGAGTTGAACCTCCGGAGATTGACGCGAGCCCCCTCTCCCCCATCGGGGGAGAGGGCCGGGGTGAGGGGGTGGGCCGTCACGATTGGAGCTGCATGACCCCTCACCCTATCCCTCTCCCCTGGGAGGGGAGAGGGGATCAGTCTGAGCACAACAACGATGAGAGCCGTTCCCGCCGCCAAACCCACGGACCAGCCCAACGCCGCCTGGCCCGCTTCCAGCGCGGGCACGAATTCTTTCCACGTCAGCGGGGCCGACAACAGATGGACCAGCGGCAGCCCCACGGAGAAACCCACGGCCACCACCGCACCCAGCCAACTCGAAGTCTTCCAGCCGAGGCCCAATCGTTGGCGGAACAGTTCCGCCGAAACACCACGGCCTTGCCACCGACCGCCGACGAGCGCGCGAGCGCGTGCTCCCAGCATCCACAACACCGCCAGCGCCACGGCCAGCATTGGCCAGCCCACGCTCAAGGCAGACGCATAGTTGAACGTGGTATTGAACCCGATCCAAACCTCCGCCGGAAACACCTTCACCTGGAGCAACGCGGGGATGGTGAACTGGTTCAACGTGAGGACAAAGGTCGTCGCCGCCGCCGCCAACACCGCCGACCGCGCCGCAGGCCACAGCACCCAGCGCCAGAGCGCCGCGCCGCGCAGCAGCGGATCGATCTCCAAGGTCTCGCGTTCGATCCGTTGCCAGGCGCTCCAGACAAAGCCCGTGGTCACCGGCCAGTGCATCAGCGCCAGCAGCCAAACCGTGCCGGGCAGCGACATGATCGGCAGCGGCAACCAACTGCGCCACGCGCCCGTTGGTCCCAGCAGTTCCAGCCACGCGTTGACCGCCACGAATGGCGGCAAAGCGAATGCAGCAACCACCAAGGCCCAAGCCGCCCCGCGACCGCGCCGTCCCAGCGTGGTCAACGCCAGCGCCACGGCCAGTCCCAGCCCCAACGACAGCGCGGTCGCGCCGGTGGCGACGAGCAGGCTGTTCTGGAAGAGGAGCCAGTTCATGGCGGGCACGTTTGATCAGCGCAGGAAAATCTTCTTCATCTGCTCCACGCCCTTCTCCTGGATCTTCAGGATCTCGGGCCAGTCGCCGAGGATCATGTCGCCGCCGTCGCCGCAGATCATTTCGCCGTTCTCCGCGAGGATGAAGGGCTCGATGGCATTGGCGCGGACGAGGCGCTGGAGGTTTTCCGGCGAGGCGAGATAGGCGAGCAGCTTGCGGGCTGCCTCGGGATTCGGCCCGCCCTTCACCAGCGCAGCGGAGTTGCGGATGCTCAACCCATCCTCGGCTCCAAGACTGAGCGGCATGATCTTGTGGCCCTCGCGCTGGTAGGCGCGGATGTCGTCGGAATCGGTCAGTCCGACCAATGCCTGGCCGCTGGCGACGAGCTTCACCACCACGGAATTGCCGTCCACGAGCAACGGCTTGTTGGCCACGAGCGCGCGGCACCAGTTCTCCCAAGCCGCTTCACCCAGACGCTGGCGCAGGGTGAGGAAGTGCGACGACGTGGTGCCGAAGAGCGGATAAGCGATGGCCACCTGACCGCGCGCGGCGGAGTTGGTCAGATCGGCCAGGGTGAGCGGGAGGAAGTCGTTGGTGATGGTCGAGGAACGGATGACGAGCTGGCGTTGGCGATGGCCGAAGTTGGTCACGCTGGCCCCGTCGAGCACACCGGCCTGCACGAGCTGCACGGTGCGCAGCTCCTCGTTGTTCCAGAAGAGATCGCAGCGCGGACGGTTCTTCTCGGCGAGCAGGCGGTTGACCAGCCCGACGGTCTTGACCGCCTCGCTGTCATAGACCGCCTTCACCTCGATGCCGGTTTCCTTGGTGAACTGCTGGAAGATCGGCTCGGAGAAGACCTGGTCCTGCGAAGTGTAAACGACGACGGAGGCGGCGCGGGCGGGGAGGGCGAAGAGAGCGGCCAAGGCGAGAAAAGCCGATGCCAGATGCCGGATGCCAGGTGCCGGATGGAAGGGGAACACCCAACGCCCAACAGCCAACAACCAACGCCGAAAAACAGCGGCAAGCCGCCGCCCCAAATCCCAAATCCCAAATCGTAAATCGTAAATCACAGCTACGCCGTTCTCTTGTGGTAGAACCACCATTCAAACATCAGCAGGGCCAGCGCCCCGGCCGCGATCCAGCGCCAGAGCTCCTTGCTGGAACGGCGCTCGGTGTCGGCGGCGAGTTCGCCCATTCGTCCTAGATCGAGCTGTTCGCGCGGGCGGATGTTGCTCTCGGCCGAGTCCAGCAGGCTGGCGGTGAAGGTCACGGTGTTGGTCCCGGCCTCGACGCGATAGACACCGCTCTTGGCCGTGTCGCCGATGACCAGTTCGCGTTGGCCGGGCGCGATTTCGTAGGTGCGCTTGTCGCCGCCGGGCTTGGTCAGATCCACCTTCGCCACTCCTTCGGCCAAGGGCAGGCGGAACGGATCTCCGGGCCGCACGACCAGCAGACCGGACTGGGCCGACTGCGGATCGAGCCACTCGATGGCGTTGGCGATGAAGATGGGGAAGCTGATGCGCAGCGGCCAGGTGCTGTTCAGCGTGTCGAACCCGATCCAGACGACGCGACGGCCCTCCAGTTCGCCCGCGACGATCAACGGCGTGCGCGTGGATTCCAGGATGGAAACGCCCCACGACGGCGTGGTCACGCCCACGGCTTCGGCCACCTGCACGGCGTCGAAGTTCACGTAGCGCAACAAAGGATGCGTGCTCTTCCAGTCCACGATGGCCGGTCCGGGCACCGCGCCCGAGGCGTCGAACCATCCGGGAGCCATCGCGCGGATGGCGAGCGTCGGCACCTTCGGCCAAGTGCTCGGCATCACGTCGTCCAAGACCACGAGGTCGAAACCGATGGTCGAAGCGTCGAGCGATTCGGCCGTGGCCAGTTCGACGCGCGGCGCAGCACGGAGGGCTTTTTCCAGGAACCGGTTGCCCTTCGTCACCAGCAGCACGCGGATGGGATGCGGCAGCAGGCTGGGGATGAAGGCGGAATTGTCCGAGGCCAAATCGTCGTCCGAGGTCAGCCGCAGCTCGAAGGTGCCGTCCTTCGCCTGATCGGCGAGGAAGACGAGCGGCACGGTCTCGCCCGCCTCCAAGCGCAGCGGACGTGCTTCGAGCGACTGGTCCTCGAAGCGCAGATCGAGCACCACGTCGACGGCGTTGGATGAATAGTTCGCCACGCCGGTGTAGAGCGCGCGTTGGCGGCGGTTCTCGGGATTCTCGCGGAGATCCAGCGCGACGATGCCCGCGTTGTTCGCCCGCTGGCCGACGCGGTGATAGACGAGGTTCAATCCCTTGTTGGCGAATTCGCCGAGATCGCCGACCGCGCCGTCGGTGAAGAGGTGGATGACGGCGTTGGCCGCCGGGGAATTGGTCCCGGGATCGCCCTCGACCGGCTGGACGCCGGCCAGCGTGAGCGTCTGGGCCAGCTTGATGGCGTCGCGCAGGCGCGTGGGGGAATCGCTGGGCGCGGCGGATTCGAGCGCGCGGCGGAGCGCGGCCTTGTTGCCGGTGGCGGACTGGCGGACCTCGGTGGCCGCGCCGGAGACCAGCACGACCATCGACTCCGTGTCGCGCAGGGTGTCGATGAGCTGGAGCGCCTCCGTGCGGGCCTTCTCGAAACGCGAGGGCGCTTCGTCCTTCGCCTGCATGGACGCCGAGGCGTCGAGAATGACGATGTGGAGCAAGCCGGTCTTGGTTTCCCCGGCGAAGAACGGCCGCGAGAGCGCGAACACGGCCAGCAGGAGGAGCAGGAGCTGGAGGATGAGAAGCCAGTTGTGCCGGAGCCTCTGGAACGGCGCGTTGGCCTGGGACTCGGCGAGGAACCGCTGCCAGAGCAACGTGCTCGGCACCACCTTCACCGTGCGCCGCCGCTTCAGGAGATAGAAGACGACCACCACCGGAAGGGTGGCGAGAAACCAGAAGGCCATTGGCGCGAGGAAGTTCATCCGCGACGTGTCTCCTTGGAGAGTTCAGGCACTGGGAACGGCACGGACCGTTGGTAAGTGCGCCCCGCGCCGGAGGCAAGCCGGGAGTCGTCGCGGAACGAGCACATCAACAAAGTTCGCTCCACGAACAGGCGGTAGGGCGAAGGCTCCCGCCAAGCCGCCGGATGGTTTGCTTTGATCCACAGGGCAACTCTGGCGACTCCAAAGGCTCCCGGAGTCGCCAGTCCAACTCAGTTGAACGAAGTCGGCCGCAAGGCGGCTCGGCGGGAGCCTTCGCCCTACCTTTTCACGCCAACCGCAACTTCTCGATGCGTTGGCCCCGACGGCCTCGCCCGCCTACCTCACCGCCGGTTCCCGCGCCCACTTTTGCTTCGCATCCTGTTCCACCGCCGTCGTAGGACTCGTTGCTTCCAGGATCGGTCTCAGCGTCTTCCAAACGTGTTCGGCCACGCGCTGGTGGCCCTCGGGATTCGGATGGATCATGTCCGGAAGGTTCAGCTTCGGATCGCCGCCCACGCCTTCGAGCAGGAACGGGATCAAGGTCGCGCCGTGTTCCTGGGCCACCTCGGCGAAGATCTGGCGGAAGGACTCGGTGTATTCTCGGCCCATGTTCGACGGCATCTCCATCCCCGCAACCACGAGCTTGGCCTGCGGGTAACGCGCCTTGGTCTTGCGGAGAATGGTGTGGAGGTTCGTGCGGCTGGAGCCCGGATCGATCCCGCGCAGGCCGTCGTTCCCGCCCAGTTCCAGGATCAGGACGCTCACCGGCCGGCGCAGCACCCAGTCGATCCGCCGTGCGCCGCCGGACGTGGTGTCGCCGCTGATCCCGGCATTCACCATGGTGAACGGCAGCTTGGCCTCGCGGATCTTCGCGTCGAGCCGCGCCACCCAGCCCTCCTCCGGCTCGACGCCGTAGGCCGCCGCCAGGCTGTCGCCGATCACGACCACGTTGCCCAGCTGGTTGGTCGCCTCCGCCGCGCCCAGCCGCCAATCGCCGAGGGCCACGAGAAGCATCAGAAACATCACACGCATGGCGGCAGGATAGGAGGCAATGCCTGGTCATGCAACGGAACCGCCCGAGCCGTAGCTTCCGTCGCCTCTCAATCTTAATCTTTTTCTTCATCGTGATCTGAGCCAGGGAGCACGAGATTAAGATTGAGATGAAGATTAAGGGGGCGCTCAGAGAGCGTTTGGAGCCTTCCGCCGTTTGACTCGACCCCGTTCTCCAGCAGAGTCTCGCGCGATGTCCGCCATCCTCGAAGTCCTCCAAGTCACGAAGTCGTTCGCCACGGCTGCCGGACCGTTGCCCGTGCTCAAGGAAGTCCGCTTCGCCCTGCCCGCCGGTTCCACCTGCGCCATCGTCGGTCCTTCCGGCAGCGGCAAGACCACCTTGCTCGGCCTTTGCGCCGGGCTCGACCAGCCCAGCACCGGCGAGGTCCGCATCGGCGGCCAGTCGCTCAAGGGGCTGGACGAGGACGCGTTGGCCCGGTTGCGCAGCGACCGCGTGGGCTTCGTCTTCCAGAACTTCCAGCTCATCCCCACGCTGACCGCGCTGGAGAACGTCATGGTTCCCGCCGAACTGCGCGGTGCGTCCGGGGTGGAGAAGGAAGCGGTTCGATTGCTCACGCGCGTCGGCCTCGGCGAACGGCTCGACCACTACCCGTCCCAGCTTTCCGGCGGCGAACAGCAGCGCGTGGCCCTGGCCCGCGCCTTCATCAACCGCCCGCAGATCCTCTTCGCCGACGAACCGACCGGGAACCTCGATGCCGAGACCAGCGCCAAGATCGTGGAGCTGCTCTTCGAGCTGAACCGAGACGCCGGCACCGCCCTCGTTCTCGTCACCCACGATCCCGACCTGGCCACCCGCACCCAGCGCACGATCCGGCTACGTGGCGGTGCCGTGGTGGAAGACACGAACCGCGAAGCTGTCCTGGCATGAACACGCTCGCCGTAGCGCCAGCCTCCGGCTGGCCGTGCCGCAACCGTCCCGGTTGCCGTATCGCAGACGTCCCGCCTGCGAGGACGAACTTCCGACTAAGTGCGCCCGGCAAGCGCGACGCTTGCGATACGGCCGACGGGACGTCGGCGCTACGTCGGATCGGCGGGAGCATTCGCCCTACCCTTTCCTGAAATGATCCTCCAAGTCCTCCAGCATCTCTTCCAGCCGTGGACGTGGCGCATGGCCT
>CBFGQE010000173.1:0-6764 GCA_965650815.1 uncultured bacterium | reverse complement strand
TCGAGACGCTCGCGGCCGAGAATCCGGCGCTGGTTTTCCATGCGGTGGAGGAGCTAATGGCCAAGCTGCCGGGGCCGACTCAGGACGGGATTCGATCGGAGCAACGTTGAGGGGAGCTGCGCTGAAGTTGCAGGCGCACCGGAGCGCGGCAGCCACCTCTTCTCCAGTGCATCGTTCCGCCCGAGCCTGTCCGCTTCCCTTTTTACCAAGAGCTGACACACGGCGTTCCGCCATCGGCGAGTCTCGGCCCATGAAGATTCATCCTGCTGTCCTCATCGCCCTCTTGCTGGCCCAAGCCCGCGCCGAAACGACGATTCCCGAGTCCTTTTCCGAAGCGAAGCCCGTCGTCACCGTCCCGATATTCGGCGAGATCGAATCGCTCCACGCCGAATACGTGCATCGCTTCGAGAGCGCGCCGGGCTTCGGCGCGGGGCGCATCGCCCTGCCGGGGTTCCGGGAAACGGCGCCGACCCTGTCGTGGAACGGGGCCCGCTTCGATGCGCCGCCGCCGCAATTGATCAGCCTCGAAGGCGCCCCCAAGGCGTATCTGCCGCTGTGGGGCGGAGAAATCACGCTCCAGCAGATGACGAACCAATCCCTGCGCAGCCGGATGACGACGCGGCCGTTGACCGCGTTCGAGTCGAACGCGCTGCCGCGTTTGATCGCGGGCGCACCGCACGTCGTGTCCGACCCGGAGCCGGACGCCGCGGACACCGGGACCAACGCGGCTCCGGCGCTGCGGATCTTGGCGCGTCTCGACGCCAGCCCGACCTGCGCCAAGTGCCACGGATGTCCGGAAGGCACGTTGTTGGGAGCCTTCAGCTACACGCTCCAGCCGAGGCCAGTATCCTCGAACGCGGTCAGCCCGGCCTTGATCGCGACGCGCTCCCGCTGAATTCCCGGAAAAGAGAATACCGGCCGGAGACCCTGTCCCCGGCCGGTTTTTATTGAGCCTCGCGTCGCCTACTTCAGCGGGCTCACGCCGATGGTGCCGATGAGTTCGCGGGTGTAGTCGGGGGCAGAGACGCGCTTGAACTGTTTCTTGGCCCAGGCGAGACGGCCGTGGATGTCGAGGCGACGGGCTTCGTCGGCGTAGTTCGGCTTGGAGAGGAACTGTTCCAAATAGCCGATGTGGCGGTGCCAGAGGTCGGTGCGGCGTTGCTGGGTCTCCGCCAGGCGGGCCTGATACCAGTCGCTGGCCAGCACGGTTTCGCGGTCGAAGAGCGCGCGGATCGCCGGATGGTCGAGGCCTTTGCCCTCGTAGTGGTCGTCGCGCATGATGTGCAGGAGCGCCTTGAGGGGCGGGCAGGCCAGTTCCACGCCGCCGTCGTTGAAGTAGTGGGCGGCGACGCGTTTCTGGGTGGCGACTATGACGTCCATGCCCTCGGCGAAGGTGTCCATGCACTGGAGCTCGGGGCGCAGCATCTCGTCGGTGAAGACGGCGTGCGGGTGGTAGAAGACGCGGCCGAAGAAGGCGCGGACGAACCGGGCGGTGATGCGGCAGCCGAGGCGGCTGGAGAGCACCTTCTTGCCCTGGTGTTCAAAGTCCGGCACGGGCTCCAGATACTTCTCCTCCAGCAGGAACTTCGGGTCGCGTTCCGCCACGGACATGCGGGACCAGACCTCGGGCACGATGAGGCTGACGTCGTGGTCCACGCGCACTTTGGGCCCGATGTGGCCGGCGGAGGTGACGAAGACGTCGGCACCGGTGAGGATGTTGCTCACGAGGGCGTCGTTCAGGTCGAGGATCGGCGGCAGGGCGTTGAAGGGGCCCTTGGTCAACGCGCCTTCGGAGCCCGCGCCCGTGGTGGAGGGCGACTTGCCGGTCATGGAGCAGATGAACTCCAGGAACGCCTCGGGCAACGCCATGTAATGGATGGGATTGAAGACGGCGAGCGGCGGAATCCCGGCGGCCTTGTCGGGCGGGTTGTTCCGGCGACCGGGCAGAACGGCGTTGACCGGCGTGTGGACCGGCTCGCCCGAAGGGATGCGGCGACGGAGGCGGAGGCTGACCTCGGCGAGGTGTTTCTCGCGCGGCATCTGGATGTCGGGCCGGATCTGGAGATAACGGGGGTTCTTCGTCGGCTTGCCGTCCACGACGCGCGGCTTGGAGTTGCAGACGAAAAACTTCGGGCCCGATCCACCGGCCGCCGCCTTGGCGATGAGGTCGGCCATCGGTTCGGTGAACTTCACGTAGCCGATGGCGTCGTCGATCAGATCCTGCGCGTCGGCCTGGGTGAGCGGCGCGTAGTTCGAGAGGAAGTTGCCGGGCTGCGCCATGTCGTGCTCGGTCTGGTGGTCGTAGCCGGGGAGGATGGCGTCGTCGGGCCGCTGGAAGAGGCGCGCCTCGGTGTTCACGACGAACTTCACCGACGGGTTGTCGTATTCCGGATTCAAGCGGCTGACGGCGTCGGCCGGGACCACGGTGGTGGCGGAGATGTCGTCCTCCATCTGGAGCTTGGCGGCGGGATGGAAGTCCTTCCGCAGGCCGAAGACGCGCCAGGAACCGTCCTCATCATAGCCCACGCGGAGGTGCGCGGCGGCGAGCTTGCGGCCCTCGCACTTGAGCTCGTTGGCCGGGACGCCGTTGAGCACGTCCACGCTGAAGTGCTCCAGCCAGTTGTCGCCCCACTCGGGCTTGTAGTAGCGCTTCACCACATAGACCAGCTCCTTGATGTGGGTGGGGATGGAGCGGAGCCAGGCGTTGTATTCCTCCGTGTAGTCGTGGGAGCTGGGGGTGAGCAGCTTGATGACGGAGCCGAGGGACCGCTGGGCGCTGAGGATCGGGCGGCTGTCGGGCTTGTTCTTCGTCTTGTCGCGGAAGCGGTCGGAATAGTCGCGCCGGAGAATTTCGCCCACGGCGGCGAAGTCGTTCTCCGGATCGGCCACGAAGACGGGGCCCTGGATGATGGCGTCGCTGATGGCCTTGGAGATCTCCGACTTGCCGCCGCCGGAGACGGTGCACGGCTTGTGGCAGTAGGTCGGCTCCGCGACGGTGCCGACCAGGCGCCACGAACGGTTGCCCGGCGGCTTTTCCAGATGGATGCGGTAGCCGGAAGGACGGACATAGGTGCGCCCCGCCAGCAGCTTGAGGCTGCGCTTCTGGCCCTCGCGTTCCCAGGTGATGCGCAACGCGCGGAGGTCGAAGTTCGCGGTTTCCGGCACGTAGATGACCTCGGGATGCGTCTTGTCCACGGCGTAGCCCTCGGGCTTCACGTCCATCAGGTCGCCGTGCAGCGCGATCATGGCGTCGAAGCTGTATTCGAGCTTCGGCGCGTGGAGCTGGCCGCTGTATTCCTCGCCGAGATCGTAGCTGGGGAAGACGAGCGCGCCGCCGGCATGTTCCTCCTCGCAGAGGCCCACGAGGTTCGCGGCGTAGCTGATCTGGGTCTTCACCTCCTTCTTGCAGTAGCCGAAGTAGTTGTCCGCGATGATCGTGACCATCACGCCCTTCTCGTTGCGGGCGGTGAGCTTGAAGGCGGAGCCGCCGTTGTAGAGCTCGTCCTCCTTCTTCCAGCACATGCCGTCGCGGCGCTGGCGTTCCGTGGCGCGGTCCCAGTGCGGCAGGCCCACGTCCTTCTTCTTCACCGTCACGAGGTGCGGCGCGAGGATCACGCAGCCGGTGTGGCCGGTCCAATGTTCGACATCCAGGCCCGCGTCGTTCTCCGGGAGGAAGGGATCGCCCGCGTTGCCGAAGATGCTCTCCACGAAGTCGAGGTTGCTCACCAGGTTGCCCGGGGCGAAGAACCGCATCTCCATCGTGCGGCGTTTGCCGTAGCCGGGCACCTCGGGGCAGACCACGGGCCGGATCAACAGGGAGACGAAGCATTCCGCCTGCTCCTTCTGCGTGGCGGTGATCGGCAGGCGCAGCAGTTCGCGCGGCGGCTGGAGGGCGAGCTGGAGCATCTTGCCGTAGGTGGCGGCGGGCACGCCCAGCTTGTCGTCCGGCACGGGCAACCCGCCTTCGGCGATGTGGAAGACGCCGGCGGTGGTGCGGCGGTCCTTGGCCGGGTTGTGCAGCACGCCGTTGCGCAGGCGGTAGGAGCTGATGATGTCGGAGACGAACTCGTCGCTGTCCGGCGGCAGGGACAACGCGCGGGCCAACCCGGCCTGGTCGAGCACGAAGGTGTTCGACGGCAGCCGAGCGGGGACGCAGATGCCGTCGAGGTAGTCACCGAGGAACTGCTGGATGCGCCAATCGGCCGGGCAAAGATAATTGGCCAACAATCGGCTGGTTTCGCGGCTCCGGGCCAGGAGCTGTCCGGAGGCCTGTTGCAACGGTCCGGGCGGGATGGCCTGGAGCGTCGGGCACCCCAGCAGCGCGAGCCGGAGGTTGATCGACTGGAACAGGGTCAGCGATTCGGGCGGAACGGTCGCGGTCTCAGGTTTCGAGGTCATCATGGCAGGCAAGGCCGGCGGAGTTGGGGCAACCCCGCCTTGGGCCGTGAGCCTAGGAATCCTCCCGCCGTGATGCCAGTCACGAATCGGTCGTTTTCCCGCGAATTTCCCGGGCCAAAGTTTCCCCCATCGCTGGCGCGTTCCGGCGCGCCTGTCGCGGAGCGGACGCGCTGTCCAAACTTGGACAGCGCGCCGCTTCCCCGCTTTTCGGGGCGGATCACTCGATTGGGTAACTGTTGGCGGGTCGCAAGGCCGGGCTAGGTTGTCATCGATTCAACCTAAGCTCATCGGATGCCACGTTTCGCGCCCCACTTCGTTTGGTCCGGAAAAGCCCTCTGCTGGCTGGCGGCGCTGCTCCTGCCGCGCCTGCTCGGAGCGCAGACGCTATCGCTGACCAACGGCGTCCACACCCGCACGGCCCTGACCAACACCGCCGTCACCCTGGGCGGGGCCACGGAGCTGCGCCTGACCACGACCAACGCTCCCCTGCCCGGCAGCACGGTCAACCTGACCTCGCCCGAGTCCTGGCTGGTCTTCGCCAATCTCCGTCCTTCCGCCGTCTCGGCTTCGTATCTGGGCCAGGTCCGCGTCAACGGCGCGACCGCCGTCGCGGGCGGGAACGTGCGCCTGGAACAGTTCGGCATGGGCAGCGTGGTCATCCCCCATGCGCCGTCGTTCAAGCCGCTGGAAGTCTTCACCGGCGAGAATTTCACCGGTCCCTCGACCACGCTCGGCCTCTACACCTACCACACCAACGCCGCGCTCGGGCCGATGCTGCGGAACATCGCATCCTTCCGGCTCAAGCGCGGGTATGCGGCCACCTTCGCGCGGAACGCCGACGGCTCGGGCGGCAGCGAGGTCTTCGTGGCCCAGGACGGCGATCTCGATGTGGGCGTGATGGCGACGAACCTTTCCCGCGCCAGCGCCTTCGTCCGCGTCTTCCCCTGGCGTTGGACCGGCAAGAAGGGCTGGTCCGGCGGCGTGCAGGATCTCGTCCGCCCCGTCTGGAGCTACGACTGGGACAACGCGGCCAACTCCACGCTCGACGCCGAATACATCCCGATGCGGCACAACGGGAGCTGGAACGCCTACGGCAACATCAACGCCAAGCAGCGCACCACCCACGCCCTCGGCTTCAACGAGCCCGACCGCCCGGACCAGGCCAACATGACGGTGGAGGCCGCGCTCGACCAATGGCCGAACCTGCTGCAATCCGGCCTGCGCGTCGGTGCTCCCGCCGTCTCCGATTCCGGCAGCGCGGGCATGGGGCTGGACTGGCTCTACACGTTCATGGACCAGGCGGACGCCCGGGGCTACCGGGTCGATTTCATCCCGGTCCACTTCTACAAGTGCGACTGGACCGCTTCGCAGTATTACAACTACCTGCTCGGCGTCTATCAGCGCACCGGGCGGCCGGTCTGGGTCACCGAGTTCAACAACGGCGCGAACTGGTGCGGCACCGCGCCGACGCTCGCGGCCAACGCCACGCGCATCGGCCAGTTCCTCGACATGCTGGAGGACGCGCCCTTCGTGGAACGCTACGCGATCTTCAACTGGGTCGGGCCCGAACGCGCGATGGTGGCGGACAACGGTTCGCTCACCCCGGCGGGCATCGTGTATCGCGACAAGGCCACTTCCCTCGCCTACCAGCAGGCGCTGCCGAACGCGGGACGGCGCGGCTTGGCCCAACTGGCCTTCGACGGCTCCCCGCTCGATGTCTCGGGCTACGGCCACAACGCCATGCCCGTGGGCCTGCCCGCGTATGTCGCGGGCCGCAACGGACAGGCCATCGCGCTGGACGGCACGAACGCGCATCTCCGCCTGCCCGCGACCATCGCGCCGTCCGCCGCCTTCACCTTCGCCGCCTGGGTCCAGTGGCAGGGCGGCGGGAACTGGCAACGCGTCTTCGATTTCGGCAACGACACGTCGCAGTATCTCTTCCTCACGCCCAGCTCGGGCAGCGGCACGCTGCGCTTCGCCATCAAGACCAACAGCGCCGCCGCCGAGCAGATCGTGCAGACGACCGGCCCGTTGCCCGTCGGCCAATGGACGCATGTCGCCGTCACGCTCGGCTCCGGCACCGCGCGGCTCTACACGAACGGCGCGATCGCCGCGACCGCCACCGGCATCAACGCCCTGCCCGGCAGCTTCAAGCCGAAGAAAAATTTCCTCGGCCGCAGCCAGTTCTCCGCCGACCCGCTTTTCCGGGGACGGTTGGACGATGTCCTCGTCGCCGACACCGCCTACACGGCCGCGCAGATCCGCGCCTTGCTGACCAACACGCCCCCGGCCTTCGCCACCAATTTCCTCGTCCGTTCCACGGCCGTTCCCGGAATCGCCTACTCCGCCACGCTCGTGGGTGAAGC
>CBFGQE010000172.1:0-6778 GCA_965650815.1 uncultured bacterium | reverse complement strand
GATCGCGCTGCGGCGTGCCGCCAAATCGTCCAGACATCGCACCGCGCGTGCGGTTCTTCCGGATGAGCCTTGGCCAACGCGGACTGGATCTCCACGGCACGTTGCCACTCTCGGATGAGCCCCAGTCGTGAAATCTCTGAGTTGTCAAAGACATCGGGAAAGCCTCCGCAATTCGTCAGCGCGCTCACGCCGGTTGCCGCTTCGATCAAATCAGAGCCCAAATAGACGGAGTCTGGTTGTGGCTGCCAGTTTGCGGGGTCTTCCGTTGGATTTCTGGCCACGGCCAAAAGGTTGAATTCGGTTCCCTCGGGAATCTTCTTACGGAGGTAGGCAAGGTCCCAGAAAAAGCGGACAAAGTGGCCCTCGTTGATGTTGCGGTTCCAGTCTTCGTCACCATCCACATCGACCAAGTTGGGGCAGAGGATTCCGTCCGAAAGAACCTCGGCCAACTGGCTCAGCTTCGACCATTCAATATACTTCCTCCACGACTCCCCATCCCATGGGCCGAATCGTCCTCTCGCGGTGTAGGCGAACCGTGTGGTCGTTCCGTCTAGTCTCTGGAACTCCCCATTCACGGGCTCGCAAGTTCGGTTTCTTTCGTCCGCTGTTCCCCCGCATCGCCGCCCGCTTCCTTGGCCGAGAGCGCGGCTGCCTGGGGTTCTTCCCAGACCTTGATCGGCTCGTAGAAGGTGTTGCGCTGAACGGGCGTGCGGCCGGCTTCGCGGATGGCTTTGACCATGGCGGCCTCGGTCTGGAGCTGGGGCGACTTGGCACCGGCCATGTGGAAGATGTGTTCCTCGATGATCGTGCCGTGGATGTCGTCCGCGCCGTAGCTGAGGGCGACCTGCGCCATCTTCATCCCCATGCCGACCCAGTAGGCGGTGAGGTGGTCGAAGTTGTCGAGGAACAGCCGGGCCACGGCGAGCGTGCGGAGCTGGTCGAAGCCGGTGGGCGCGTGCTGCACGGGGATGCCGTTGTTGTCGGGCTGATAGGGCAGGCCGATGAAACCGACGAAGCCCTTGGTCTCGTCCTGGAGCTGGCGCAGCCGGCTGAGGTGATCCACGCGGTCGGCCAAAGTCTCGACGTGGCCGTAGAGCATGGTGCAGGTGCTGCGTCCGCCGAGCTGGTGCCAAGTGCGGTGGACGTCGAGGTATTCCTCGGCGGATTCCTTGCCCTTGGCGATGGCGCTACGGACTTCCTTGCGGAAGATCTCGGCGCCGCCGCCGGTGAGGGATTCGAGGCCGGCGTCCTTCAATTCGGCGAGCGTGTCGCGCACGGACTTCTTGGCCAGCCAAGCGAGGTGGAGAATTTCGATGGCGGTGAAGCACTTCAATTGGAGCCGGGGATCGAGCGCCTTCAGGGCTTTGAGGAAACCGGTGTAGTGGCTGAAGGGCAGCGAGGGATGCAGGCCGCCGACGATGTGCAGCTCGGTGATGCCGAGGGCCAAGGCTTCGCGCGCCTTCTGGACGATCTGGTCGATGCTCAGCTCGAAGCCGTCCTGGTCGCGCTTCTTGCGGCTGAAGGCGCAGAACTGGCAGCTCAAGATGCAGTAGTTCGAGTAGTTGATGTAGCGGTTGACGATGTAGGAGGCGCGGTTGCCGACCTTGCGGGCGCGGGCGAAGTCGGCCATCGCGCCGAGGGCGTTGAGGTCCTTGGTCTCGAACAGGCGCAGCGCGTCGGCTTCGGTGAGCCGTTCCCCGGCGACGACCTTGTCGTAGAGGTCGCGCAGCTCGCTGTGCTTCAGGGCAAACATCGTCATGGCCCGGAAAGGCTAGCAGAGGGACGGGCGAAGGGAAGGGGCTGGGAACTTGCGGAAACATTCGACGTCCAACGCTGAACGCCCAAGGTCGAAGGCGGGAATCTCCGCCGCTACGGAGTCACTTGGCTTGGCCAATGGTCGTGCGGAGGCGCTGGAAGAGGGAGGAACGGGCGTGGAGCAGGAAACCGAGGGAGTAGAGGCAGAAGCAAAGATTGGTCACGCCGGAGGCGATGAACTCGCTCCAGGGATTGGTCCAGCCGGAACCAAAGGCTGCGGGGTCCAGCCTCAGCCAGAGGCCCCAGGTCGCGGCCGTGATCAGCACGCCGGGCAGCAGCGTCGTCCAGCCGAAGGTCTTGGCCACGGCGACGGCGGAGTTGCGGGAGCGGAGCCCGGCCCAAAGCCCGAACCAGGCGGTGGCGCAGAGGGCGAACGTGTCGGCCCCGACCGTGAGGATCTTGCCGATGAAATTGAGCTGGAACCCGTCACCGGTGAGGAAGCGATACGGATCGCCCCACAGGGCCTGGCCGAGGGCGACGATCATCTCGGCCGCGACGCTGATCCCGGCGATCCAGCCGATGAAGCGGCGGAGCAGAAACCAGAGGCCGTTGACCAGATGGCGGTCGTCGAGCGGGGTGGTGAGGAGGATCTCCAGTTCGCCCGTGCCGCGGCCTTCCGCGAAGGTCTGGACGGCGATGTGGCAGAAGAGGAGCTGGGCTACGAGGGAAATGAGCAGCACGGTCAGCACCCCGCCCCAACCGGCATCCTCGGTGGCCTCGTAAACGCCCATCGCGAAGGCCTGCGCGACCGCGAGCAGCATCAGAAGCGGCAGCCAGCGGTTCACGTTGAGGCGCGCGGCGAGGATGCGAGAGAGCGGATCGGCCGGAGGCGGCACCCAACGGGAGAGCGACGAGAAGCGTTGGCCGAGAGCGTTGAGGAGATCGTCGATGTTGCGGCGCGGGGTTTTCGGCGCGGTGGCGACGAGGTCTTTTCCGGTGAGCCAGGTCTGTTTGAGCAGGCGCGAGGCAAAGGCCAGCGCGCCGAGGGACACGAGGGTGACGGCGGCTTGGGCCAGCCAGAACTCCGCCTGCCATCCGGCGCGGCCCGACCAGCGGGTGATGAAATCGACGCCGATGATGGGGTTGCCGAGCAGGGCGATCTTGGCCAGCGATTGCGGCACGGAGTTGTAGAAGCGTGGCGAGAGCAGCCGCACGAGCATGGGCAACAGCGCGAGGACGATGACGAGCCCGTAGGCCAGGGCGAAGGCGGTGATCTTCTTGCGGCACCAGACGGAGGCGAGGGTGCCGCAGGCGAGGGAGAAGAGCAGCGCGTTCAGCACCACCCAGACGCCGGCCAGGCTGGTGGTGACATCCACGCCGCCGAGCAACAGCGGCAGCATCAGCAGCGGGGCCGCACCCAGCAGCGCGAAGAGCGAGGACAGGGCGTGGCTGCCCACCTTGCCGACGAGAATGTCGCGGCTGGAGAGGTCGGTGAGGAAGAGCAGGCCGAGGGTTCCTTCGGTGCGTTCCTCCACGATGGAGAGCGCGGAGCTGCGCACGCCCTCGAAGAGCGCGACGGCCACGAGCAGGAAGAGCAGCGCGGTGAAGATCTCCTGGCCGAGCAACGCGTTGCTGGGCGAGGCGAGGTCCAGCACGCCCCAGAGGAAGACCACGGCCACGAGCCCGATCACCGCCGTGGCGGTGCGGAGCAGGTAGGTGAAGCCCGTGCGGGCCCGGACGAGAAGTTCGCGCTGGAGGACGGGGAGGATCAACTCGCGCGGAAGGTTCCGGCGAAGGGCTTTGCGCGCAAGCGGGGAATCCGGGGAGCCGTCCGCGCCGGCTCAACTCGCCTTTCCCCCGCGCCGATGAACCGGCGTGCATGGGGCGCAGGATGACCCTTGGTCGTCGCAGGGCCCGTGCCTCCCGACCATGCCGAACGATGTCTCTGCCTTGGCCCGAACGACGCCCGAAGAGCTGATCCAGGAGCTTCCGGGAGTCCTCTTCCGTCTGGAGCTTTCCGCCGGGGGCGTCTTCCGGTTCTCCCGCATCGGGGCCGCCGAGACGCTGCTCGGACTGTCCACCGACGACCTGCTCCGCTCGGCCGACCTGCTCTTCTCCCGCATCCATCCCGAGGATCTTCCCGGCATGCTGGAGTCGCTCCACGTGGCCGCCCGCGGGGGGCATCCCTGGGTGTGGTTCGGCCGTCTCTTGGACCGGTCGGCGCGCGTCCGCTGGATCCGCGGCCACGCCACGGTCCATGCGCTGTCGGACCGAGCGGTGGCCTTCGCCGGGTTCCTGCTCGATTCGACCGAGGAAGGCGAGGAGATCGACCACGTGCGCCGCAGCCGCGAACGCTTCGAGCTGGCGGTCAACGGCTCCAGCGCCGGCATCTGGGACTGGGAGATCCCGAACGACCGTGTCTATCTTTCGCCCCGCTGGAAGGAGATGCTCGGCTACGCGGACCTGGAACTGGTCAACAGCTTCGACACCTGGAAGGAGCTGATGCACGCCGAGGACCGGCCGCGCGTCATGGCCGCGTTCGACGACTACCTGCACGGGCGCAGCCAGAGCTTCGAGGTCGAATACCGCCTCTGGCACCGCGACGCCACCTACCGCTGGGTGCTGGCCCGGGGAGCCGCCCTGCGCGACGCCTCCGGCAAGCCCTACCGCATGGCCGGCTCCCACACCGACCTCACCGCGTGGAAACGCGCCGAGGAACGCCTGCGCCTGCTGGAGTCCGCCATCTTCCACGCGACCGACGCCGTCATCATCACCGAGGCCGACCCCATTTCCCTGCCCGGCCCGCGCATCGTCTATGTGAACGAGGCGTTCTGCCGCCAGACCGGCTACCGCCCGGAGGAGATCCTCGGCGAGACCCCGCGCCTGCTCCAGGGGCCGAAGACCGACCGCGCCGCTCTGGACCGCGTGCGCGAGGCACTGGCGAACCGCAAGCAGATCACCGTGGAGCTGGTCAACTACCGCAAGGACGGCTCCGAGTATTGGGTCGAGTTCTCCCTCGTGCCCATCGCCGACAAGAGCGGCTTCTTCACCCATTGGGTCTCCGTCCAGCGCGACATCTCCGAGCGCAAGAAGACCGAGGCGCTGCAGAAGTCCTTCCTCAGCCTCGGCCTGCTCCTCAGCAGCGCCGCGACGCAGCAGGAGGCGGCCTCCATCGTGGCCGACGAATCCGACCGTCTGCTCGGCTGGGACGCCTTCCGCCTCATGCTCTGGAACGCCGAGACCGGCCGCGTCTCCGACGTGCTCCATCTGGACCTCGTGGACGGGCGCCACACCGTGCTGCCCGTGGCGACGGACTACCCGCCGACCGACAGCATGCAGGCCGTGCTCACCTCCGGCGCCCGGCTGGTCGAGAAGGCCGACACGGCGGACGAAGCCTCCTCCGCCCTGAGCGTGCCCGTCCGGCGGGGCCGCGAAGCCTTCGGCATCGTCTCCATCGAGAGCCACCGCGCCGGGGCCTACCGCGAGAACGACCTCGTCACCCTCCAGGCGATGGCCGACTACGCCGCCGCCGCGATCGAGCGCATGAAGGCGCAGGAGGACCTGCGCCAGGCCAACGAATCGCTGGAGGAACGCGTCCGCGTCCGCACCGAGCAGATCGAGCTGACCAACCGCCTCATGCGGATGGAGATCTCCGAGCGCCAGCGCGTCGAGCGCGAGCTCGACACCGAGCGCCGTTCCCTCGCCCGCCAGGTCGAGGAACGCACCCGCAGCCTCAGCCAGGCCAACGCCGAGCTGGCCAAGGCCGCCAAGCTCAAGGACGAGTTCCTCGCCAGCATGAGCCACGAGCTGCGCACGCCGCTGAACTCCGTCCTCGGCCTGTCCGAGGCCCTGTTGGAAGAGATCTACGGCCCGCTCAACGATAAGCAGCGCGGCTCACTCAACAGCGTCACCGAGAGCGGCCGCCATCTGCTCGACCTCATCAACGACATCCTCGACCTCTCCAAGATCGAGGCCGGGAAGATGAAGCTGGAACCCGAGCGTTTCTTCGTCCAGGACGTCTGCGAATCCAGCCTCCGCTTCGTCAAGGAAGCCGCCCAGAAAAAGCGCATCGCCCTCGCCCTGAAGCTCGGCCCCGGCGTCGAGGAACTCTGCGCCGACGAGCGCCGCGTGAAGCAGATGCTCGTCAACCTCCTGAGCAACGCCGTGAAGTTCACCCCCGAAGGCGGCCGCGTCGGCATCGACGTCCACGCCGTGGCCGATCCCGCCGGCATCCGCTTCGAGGTCTGGGACACCGGCATCGGCATCGCGCCGGAGAACCAGGCCAAGCTCTTCCGCTCCTTCGTCCAGCTCGATAGCAGCCTCAGCCGCGAATACAACGGCACCGGCCTCGGACTCGCTCTCGTCCGCCGCATGGCCGAGCTGCACGGCGGCCACATCGGCCTGGAAAGCGCCCTCGGCCAGGGCAGCCGCTTCAGCTTTTTCCTGCCCGACAACGCCGAGACGAAGGACGATGCGATCGACGAAGGGACGCAGTTCCTGGTCCGCAGCCAGGTCCCGCCCGCCGTCCCCGCGCCCGCCCCCGCGCCCGAGGCGCCCCTGATCCTCGTGGCCGACGACAGCGAGACCAACACGCTGCTGCTGGCGGACTACCTGGAGCGCTGCGGCTACCGGCTGATCTTCGCCGTGAACGGCCGCGAGGCGGTGGAGCGCGCCTTCGCCGACCATCCGGACCTCATCCTCATGGACGTGCAGATGCCGGAGAAGGACGGCCTCCAGGCCATGCAGGAGATCCGCGCGAACCCCGCCGTGGCCCATACCCCGATGATCGCCCTGACCGCGCTGGCCATGGCCGGCGACCGCGAACGCTGCCTCGCCGCCGGGGCCAACGACTACCTGACCAAGCCCGTCAGCCTGAAGGGCATGGTCCAGACGATGAAGCGCCTGCTCGACGAATCCCGGGTAACGGCGGCCCCGCACTGATCCAGAAGCGATCTGGTGGAAACCGAGAGCCTATCCGGACAACACCGCCTGTTGCTGTTTTTGTGGCTGCGCCCGGTCGGGG
>CBFGQE010000171.1:0-6798 GCA_965650815.1 uncultured bacterium | reverse complement strand
CGAGGGATTGGGCCGCGATGACGGCCAAGCCGAGCTTCGCGGCCAAGGGGAACTGGAAACGGGATTTCATTCGGGCCGGTTCTGGATTCGGGCAGGACCGGCGGCGGCCTGGTGGGTTAGGCCGCGCACGGTGCCACGGGACAGGACGGTCGTTAGCCCGCAAGGACGGGTGGCGGCCGACCGGGAACCTCGGTTGCAGCCGAGCCACGCGGAGGAGGATTCCTGGGCTCCGGAACCGCAGCTTGGGACTCGAAACCGATCAAAGGAACCTCAGGAACGAAAGCACCGGGCGTCGCGTCTTGAGGTCAGCCCGAATCACGTCGGCGATTTTCTGATGTTACTTATCGTCTTCAAGAAGAAATGCGATTTCCTGCCCAGCAGATCCGGATATTGGTCCGGTATGGATTTCCGGGTGGAGGCCGCTGCAGCGCAACGCCGATTAACCACCGACTGGCAGTTGCTCTGCAAAAACCGGGGAGAGAGCTGAAACGAGCGGACGGCGCTGATCGCCCGCAAAGCGGCGATAATCCTCCTCTGCCCAGCCCTCTCCTCCGTCCAGCCAAGCCTGCCGCTGTCTGAGGTATCAGCCTTGGGCAGATCGGGCGCGGGATTGCGTCGGGCGGAGGCTTTCGCATAGTCCCCGCACTTCCGCCATGAAACCCATCCTAACCACCGTCATTCTCGGAACCTTGTTCGCCACCACCGCCTGCCAAAGCCCCACCGCGCCTTCGCCGTTTCCTCCGGCCTCGCCCACGCTCGGACGGATCGAGCGGCTCGATCCCGCGCTCGACGCGCTGATCGCTCCGGGCACGCCGATCGAGGTGCTGGGCAGCGGCTTCAACTGGTCCGAAGGGCCGGTGTGGCTGAAGAAGGAGAAGATGCTGCTCTTCTCCGACGTGCCGGAGAACACGGTCTATCGCTGGACGCCGAAGACGGGCATCCACGCCCACTTCAAACCCAGCGGCTACACCGGCAGCGTGCCGCGCGGCGGCGAACCCGGCTCCAATGGCCTGACGACCGATGCGCAGGGGCGCTTGCTCCTCTGCCAACACGGCGACCGCCAGGTGGCGCGGCGCGAAAAGGACGGCTCCTTCACCGCGTTGGCCAGCCGTTACGACGGCAAGCGCTTCAACAGCCCGAACGACCTCGCGGTGAAGTCGAACGGCGACATCTACTTCACCGATCCGCCCTACGGCCTGGAGGGGAACAACCGCGATCCGAAGAAGGAGATCCCCTTCAACGGCGTGTATCGCCTTCGGCCCGACGGCACGGTCACACTTTTGACCAAGGATCTGAGCTTCCCGAACGGCATCGCGTTTTCGCCCGATGAAAAGACGCTCTACGTGCCGCTCTCCGATCCGCGCCGCGCGGTGATCATGGCCTACGATGTGCAGCCCGACGGCTCCATCGCGAACGGGCGCGTCTTCTTCGACGCCCAGTCGCTGCTGCCGGGACGGCGCGGATTGCCGGACGGGCTGAAGGTGGACCGGCACGGCAATGTCTTCAGCTCCGGCCCGGGCGGCATCCTCGTCATCGACTCCAAGGGCAAACATCTCGGCACGATCTTCACCGGCGAAGCCACGGCCAACTGCGCCTTCGGCGACGACGGCTCCACGCTCTACATCACGGCCGACATGCACGTCTGCCGGGTGAAGACGAAGACCAAGGGCATGGGCTTCTGAGGCCGCATGGAAGAGGAGCCACGGTCCCGTTGGACGCGCTGGGGGTGGATCGCCGCCTTCACGGCGATCCTGCTGGGCGTGGTAGCGGTGGTCGTGGCGGCCCTGGCTTCGGCGGGCTCCACCGATCGCACCCTGCTGGCCATGTCCCGGCTGGGCGCGCAGGGCTTCGGCGGCGGGCTCATCTGGGGCCGCTACCAGCCTCTCTCCTCCCCGAACGCGACCAACCCGGCGCAGTGGAAGCTGCCGCCGGGCTTCGTGGAGCAGGCCACGAACGACCTGCCCGGACTGGTCGAGGTGCTCAAGCTGGACGTCACCGGAGGGACTCCCGGTAGCTGGCGCGACCGGCTCCCGCCCATGATCCGGAGGTGGCTGGCTCCCGACGACAACCAGGCCCGCGTCGGCCGGAGCATCGCCGCCTTCCACGCTCTGGGCTCCAACGCCGCACCGGCCCTCCCGGTCCTGGGCGAAATGTTGACGAACTATCCGACCTCGACCGCGGCGGCCCATGCCCTGGCGGGAATCGGCCCCGAATCCATCCCGCTCTTCGTCCAGGCGACCGGTTCGTCGAACGAATGGATCGGCTTCTGCGGAGCCTGGGGTTTGGCGCAGTTCGGCAGACTCGCCCGGCCGCACGCGGAACGGGTCGTGCAGGCGCAACAGGCGCATCCGAACTCGGGCGGCATCGGGCTCATGTTCTGGGCGCTGGGCGAGATCGGCGGGCCGCCCGAACGGATCTTGCCGACACTGGCCACCGCGTTGCAGAGCACCAACGAATGGATCTTCGCTCCGGCCGCCGCCGCCGTGCGACGGCTGAACCGGATCGCAGAATTGCCGGACGGCCATCCGGACGCGTGGACCGGGGAAGAGCGGGAATGGTTCGCCGCCCGACGGCCGGCCCTGATCGACGCGCTGCGCAACACCCGCTCGATCCTCGGCGGTCGCCAAGCGACGGAAGCGGGCATGGTCCTGAACGAGCTGGAGGCCTCGGAAAATGAGGTCCGGGCCAAGGTCGGCGTCGCGCCGGCCAACCGGCCGGGGACACGGCCCGAGACGGAGTGAAAAGGGATGCGTGCCGACGGTCCGTTCCAACGGCTGGCGAGGCGCGGACGCCCGGAGACGGGGCGGGATCAGTCTCCGGTCGGGAAGCGCACCGGATTGCGGGCGGCTTCGTGGAGCCGGCGCAGGAAGGTCTCGCGCGGGATCTCCTCCGCGCCGAGCCGACGGGTGGCGTCCGTCACCATCTGCACGTCCAGCAGCGCGAAGCCCGCGCCCCGGAGCCGCTGCACGAGGTGGAAGAGGGCCGCCTTCGAGGCGTCGTCCACGCGGTGGAACATCGATTCCCCGCTGAAGACCGCGCCGACCTGCACGCCGTAGATCCCGCCCACGAGGCGTCCTTCCTGCCAGCATTCCACGCTGTGCGCGTGGCCCAGCCGGTGCAGCTCCGTGTAGCCCGCGACGAATTCCGGCGTGATCCAGGTGCCGCCCTTGCGGTGCTCGACCGCGCAGGCGGCCACGACTTCGGAGAAGGCCCGGTCCACCGTGATCCGAAAGGGGTCCCGCCGAAGCGTGCGCCGCAGGCTGCGCGAAACGCGGAGCCGGTCGAGCTCCAGCACGCCCCGGGGATCGGGGCACCACCAGGTCACGGGCGCGACCGTCCACGGGAAGAGCCCGAGCCGATACGCCGCGAGGAGGCAGGCGGGCGAGAGATCCCCGCCGACGGCCACGGGCGACGCGGCGTATCTGCCCGGGGGCAGGCCCAGCGGATCGGGGAACCGGGGTTGGGCCGACGGTGTCATTCGCCGGGCGGTTCCGGGGAGTCCCCGTCGGCGGCGTGCAGCGCCAGCAGGAGACCCATCTGCAGCTCCCCGGCGAGCATCATGAGCCAGGCATGGGAATCCACGCCCGTGGCCAGGAGCTGCGTGAGCCTCGGCAGCTCCTCGGGGGAACCGAGCCGCGTCCAAGCGCCGACGCGGAGGTTGTTCAGGATCTGGAGCAGGGACTCGGCCTCGGGGTCCGACAGCTCCTGTTGCCAGCCGGATTCGGCGGGGAGGAAATTCTCCGGCCGCAGCAGGTTCTTCAACCAGGCCCGGTGGCGCTTCACCTCGTCGGCCCGGGCGGCGTGCAGCCAGGCCTCGGCCCCATCGGGCAAGGGCGCTCCTTCCCGGCTCAACGGCTGGTCCTCGGGCTGGTGCAGCGGGTAGAGCTCGGCCAGGGTTTCGAGCAGCCGCTTCTCCGTGGAGCTCCAGACGACGACCAGCGTGGCGTTGTTGCGGTGCAGCAGCTTCATCGGTCCTTCTCCAGCGTGGCGTGCAGCGAGTAGCCCTGGAGCTGGTGGACGTAGAGCTCCGCCTTCTCGAACCCCGCCCGGGCCACGACGCTCTTCCCCTTTTCATGCACCTCCAGCATGTGCTTCTCCGCTTTCGGCTTCGGCCACGCGAACACGCGCATGAAGACGTGGGTGACGAACTCCATGTAGTTCACCGGATCGTTCCAGACCACGACGTTCCAGCCGGTGTCGTGCGACTCGGCCGGCTTTTCCTGCGTCGATTTGTCCGGGGTGATGACCGGGGTCTCGGTTTCCGCCATGCGGCGAAGCTAGGGTCGCCGCGACGGCCCGGCAACAGCTCCGATGGAGTCGCGGACCGGCTCCGGCCGGACGAGCAGGGAGGCCCGCCCACGCCACCCGGCAACGCGCTCCCGGCGCTGCCCGCGGCCGCGTTCCGGATCAGACCGGGCGCGGGGCGCTGCGGGCAAACCACGCATGGATGAGGCCGGTTTGGAGGAACTGCACCGGCGGCTCGAAGCCGCCCTCGGCGATCAGCGCACAGATCCGGTCCTGCGGAAGGACCGCGACATCCCGGCCATAGACGACGCGCATCTTTTCGAGCTGCTCCGGCGGGCTTCCGGTTTCGCGCATCAGCCGGATCCACACGTCCAACAGGCTCTGGTAGGCGGGAGAAGCGAGGTCGGACGCCAAATCGGCGGTGGCGAGAAAACCGCCGGGCCGCAGCCGCTGGGCGATGGCGCGGAAGAACGCCGTCCGCGCATCGGGCGCGAGGAGGAACTGGGAGACGAGCAGCGAGGTCGCCGCGTCGAACGGTTCCGAAGGTGGCAAGGTCTCCAGATAGCCTGCATGGAAGGCGCAACGCGAAGCGAGGCCGCGTTCCTCGGCCTTGCGGCGGCAGACGTCCAGCATCGGGGCCGACGGCTCCACCGCCACGAAGCGCCAACCGGGAAACTTCTCCGCGAGATAGATCAGCTCCTGGCCGGTGCCGGCGCCCACGCAGAGAATCCGCGCCTCGTCGGGCAGATCGGCGAAGATCGCGCCGATGAGCAGATGCAGTGCGTCGCGCATGGCCGCCAGCTTGGCGTATTTCTGGTCGTAGGTGGCCGCGTGGGACTGGTCGAAGGCGACGGGTGGAGAGGCGGGTTGCATTGAAAACATTCCCTAGCGGTTCGTCGGAAAGGGTGCTTTTTGGAGACCAAGTCGAATGGGGATTCGGACGGCGTGGTTAGCCATCTCCTTTGACGCTCTTTAGCGCTCCAATCGCCTGAATCCAGGCGTTCGATGGTCCGGTGAACTGACCGTTCCAGACTCTGCCGTCCACGCTCATCATGAACATGGTCAGCAATACATTCGTGCCGCCGCTGCTGACCTGGAACACTGCGTAACTCCCCTGGCACTGGGAGCCGGTGAACTGCTCAACACGATACTCGTGCGAGGTGAGCGCGAGTTCGGCCGACTGCTTCGCTTGCCCAAGGAAGCCGTCGGCGAGTTTCTGAACCAGTCTCGGTATCTCCTCTGGTCTGCTTGGCGGTGGCCACTGTGAAAGCATCAACAAACCTCCATCAGCCGTGCCAGCCGTCAGGGTGTAGAAATGAAGACTGCCGGGTGTCTGATGCTCCATCTTCCAGCCCGCAGGAAACTGAAACGAAAGCGGCCCTTTGTTGGCTGGGGAGCAACCGACTAAAGCGACCGCGAATACGGCGACGATTGGAAGTGGCGTGCGCATGTGATGCCTAATGACCCAAGCTCAGCGACCTGGCGCACGGGAGGCAACGATTGCAACCGCGACGCCCCCGCCGGCTTCGCCGCTGCGCATGGTTAGGCCGCAAATGGTGACGACAAATCTCTGTGCTGTGCTCCGAAGTGTCCATCATGCTCGGCATTGACGATCAAATCTCGTGGGTCATGACGGGCTAACGCGACGGCGTCAGCAAGTGCGTCGAATCTGCCAAGAGCGACGAAAAGAATACACCGAACAATCCTATCCGTGAAAAGTCGGGCGACTTCCTTCTGCAAGTCGGTCAACAGCTCTATGACTGACAGCATCTCACCGCCGGAAAACTCCTGGCGAATCCTGGCAACAATGTCATCGGCAAGTGCCATACGTGCGATGCGGCCTAACGACCCAAGCTCAGCGACGGCGGCCACGAGACGTGCCGATTGCAACCGCGACGGCCCGCCGCCGTTCGCTGCAGCGCATGGTTAGGCCACACGGTCATAGTCAAAATCTCTCTGCCTCCAGCCAGTGAGTGAAGGAGGCTGCTGCCTCACTGTAGGCGTAGCCCGTCTCGTGGTCCGCAAACAAAACGACCGGCTCTGCATCCTCTGTGCGCGGCCAACAGTAAAGGTCGCCGCATCCATTGTCGGCGAATGGCACGTGCTCTCGATCAGGCAAGTAGCGAAGGCTCTCCACAATCTCGCATGGAGGCAGGATGCGATGATTGATGCGCAACTCGCCCAAGCCGCCGAGACGCACGAACTCGCGGTAGCTGTCGGGAAAACGAAAACCAAGGTCAGCCTCGGCGCTGCGAAACTCCTCCTCAGTCGGCATCGGCGCATCATCGGAACGTGCCGACTCGCCGGTGGTCAGGATTCTTTCGATTGCTGTCATCGTGTGAAATCGTGCAGCGCGTAGTGTGGCCTAACATTGTTATTGAGCTGCGCGATCCTGTGCTTGGTCCTGTCGGCGACGGACAAGCTGTCTTTCTTCTTCGACGAGACTGCGCTGCTCCATCGCGGACGCCTCCTATTCCGCCGCTTCCTCCGAGGGCCGCCGGTTCATCTCGTTGCGCTGGCTGGCCATGACGACGATCTGGTCGCGGATGTCGG
>CBFGQE010000170.1:0-6830 GCA_965650815.1 uncultured bacterium | reverse complement strand
CCGGTCTGGCCACGCGAGGGGCTGACCAGGTTCACATAGGGCACGGGCGCCGGGACGGTGCTGTTGCGATAGGCCTTGATGGCCTCGGCATCGAGTTCGTCGTTGACCAGCACCTTGGAGCCGTCGGCCTTGAGGGAATACCACTCGACATTCGAGCCGCCACCGCCGTTCTGCCAGATCAGGCGCACAGGATAGATGCCGGCCTGCTGGATGACGAAGGTGAACTGCGTGCCGGTGCCGTTCGCGCCGCGACCGCCATCAAAGGAGCCAAGGACCAGGCCGAGCTTGTCCGCCGCGCTCTTGCTCGCGGTCAGACGGAAACCGTCGTCGCTGTCCACGCCCATGCGATAGACGCCGGCTGCGGGGAATTCGAGGTAGGTCAGGATCTCCATAGAGGCGAACTGGAACCCGTCGCCGTGGCTGCCCGGGAATCCCGGGATCTGGGCTTCCCCACCAAAGCTGCCCTGTTGAGCACCTCCGGCCGCACTATCGAAGTTTATCGTGGTGAAATCCTGCGTGAAGAACCCGTCCGGTCCCAATGGATAGGTGGCGGTGTCGATCAGGTTCGGACCGCGCAATCCGGCCAACTGGAGTTCGGTCAGCGCGAGGTTGTTCAAGTTGTCGATCGCCACCTGGGAGGAACGGATCTTGAAGCCGCGTGTGCCCGTCTGGACCGTGCCGTTGGCTGCCGCAAAAGCAGGAGGCACAACCTCGTAGGCTCCGGGCAGGTAGGCGCGGGCGACATAGTTGCTGTTGCCATTGCTGTCGAAGAAGCTGACGCCGATCACATTGGTAACTCCGGCTGGGAAGAGAGCTGGAAAGCGCTCGTGGTTGACCAATGTCGTTGTGCCGTTCTTGACCGCAGTAACAGCAGCGGAGGACCCGTTGACCGTGACGCCGACCGTGGCGGGATTCACGGCCGTCGGTCCGGCATCCGTGATGTCGAAGGAGAAGCTCGACGGACCGCCCGTGACCGCTCCAACCGTTGGCTGGACCGAAGGCACGGTGGTGATGGTGATGTTGTCCACATGATGGTTCTGGTTTTCACCACCGGTGCGAGCCACGAACACGAGACGGCCGGGGCTGGGCACGAAGTTCACCGACAGACCGCCAGCGGGCGTCACCTCACGGCCCTTGTAGGTAATCGTGAGCTTGCCCGCTTCGGTCAGGTTCACGCTGAAGGACTGCCAGCAGAGCTGGGTTGGCTGGCCGGGATTGTTCGGATCTTGGGGACCGGTTTGCAGGGAGTTGGTGTCGCCGCAAGCGCCGTTGATCACGGAGAAAGGGTATTGGGCCAACAGCACGTTGTCCAAACGCACGCTGATGCCTCTAAGATCATCTTGGGGCCAGACGCCGGACCCGTCGCCGCCACTGTCATAGGCGTCGAAGCCGATGGCCAGACCGGTGGTGGAACCCTCTTCTGGCAGGTTGCCTTCCCCATTCCAGCCCGAGGCCCAGCCATTGAGCGCGTCGTTGAGCACGGGATCATTGGCGCGGACATAGTTCACGCTGAACCCGTCGGCCGGGTTGCCCGTGCCGCCGCCGATCCGAACGTCCATCGAAAAGCTGAACGCCTTCACCACCAGACCGTCGTCGAAATCGTCGAACACGATGGCGCTGCGCTGGCTGTTGATGGCGTCGGTGACGACCAAGTAGCCGCCCGTGGTGGGATTGCCATCCGAGGCTTCAATGCGGGCGCCACCGAGAACGGTGAGCACCTCATTGGGATCGCCATCGAATTTGTAGTTGGCCGAACCGGCGAACACGGCTCCGGTGCCGGCATACGCCAGGGCGGCGCAGGCCAGCAGTCTAATGCTGTGGTGGTGTCGTTTCATTTGGGGACAGAGGTTGGGGATACAACCCGGCCCAAGCAGCCATCCACGTCTCGTGGAAAACTTCTGGGGCTGAGCTGTTTCTAGGCTAAAACCATGGGCCGAATGGACCACCCCCCAAATCCGGCCGACCGTTCCGGCGCACAGGTCTTGGGCAAATTCACCTCCGAATTTCACCGCCAAAAAACACCATCACAAACCACCCGTTGGCTCATCCGACAGCCACCCAAAACCACCACGGTCCCATGTTACCCAAAAGTCTTCACAAGAAACATTTATGCAATAATCGAAAGCCACCACCGTTGACCAACCGAGAAATGGAAACCTCATTCCAAGCCACCGGAAAGTTTATCCCCGGCTCCGCCTGCTTGGACCTGCTTGGACAGACGTTTTCGGCCGACGGAGAAGCCACAGCGTTTCGGCCGCCAAGAACCCGTGGGAATCAATGCTTGCAGTTGAACGCTCGATTTTCTCAGCCGGTTCCTGCTTTGGTCCGACGCGAAGCGTGCCAAGCCGATTCGAGACACCCCAATAACGACTGGAAAGGAACCAAACAAAAAACCGGCGGACCCTGCGGCCCGCCGGTTCGAAACGTTCTGGAGCAGTCGCTCAGACCACGAGGTAGGGGAACACCTTCTCGGGATTCACTCCGAGGTCCTTGATGGCCTGGGCCACGACCTTGCGGTCGATGGCACCCTTCTTGGCCAAGGCGTTCAGGGTCGCGATGACGGTGCATTCGGCGTCGATCTCGAAGAAGCGGCGCAGGCTCTTGCGGCTTTCGCTGCGGCCGAAACCGTCGGTGCCGAGGCTGGTGAGGCCGCCGGGAACCCACTGGCCGATCTGGTCGGAGATGAGCTTCATGTTGTCGCTCACGGCGATGAACGGCCCGGATTCCTTTTCCAACAGCGCGGTGACGAAGGGCTTCTTCGCGGGTTCGGTCGGATGGAGCAGGTTCCAGCGTTCGCAGTTGAGCGCCTCGTTGCGGAGGCGCTTGTAGCTGGTGGCGCTCCAGACGTCGGCGCTGACGCCGTATTTCTCGGCGAGGATGGTCTGGGCCTTCAGGGCCTGCTGGGTGATGGGGCCGCTGCCGAAGATGTGGGCCTTGTGCTTCAGGCCATCGGCGCCGGGCTTGAACTTGTAGAGACCGTCGAGAATGCCCTGCTCGCAGCCCTCGGGCATCGGGGGCATGACCATGTCCTCGTTGTAGAGGGCGAGGTAGTAGAAGATCTCTTCCCCGTCCTGATACATGCGCTTGAGGCCGTCGCGGATGATGACGGCGGTCTCAAAGTCGAAGGACGGATCATAGGCCATAATCGTCGGGACGGTGCCGGCGTGCAGGAGGCTGTGGCCGTCCTGGTGCTGGAGGCCTTCGCCGTTGAGCGTGGTGCGGCCGTGGGTGCCGCCGAGGAGGAAGCCTTTGGCCTTGGAATCGGCCGCGAGCCAGATCTGGTCGCCGACGCGCTGGAACCCGAACATCGAGTAGTAGATGTAGAACGGGATCATGGGCACGCCGTGGTTGGCGTAGGCGGTGCCGGCGGCGACGAACGACGCCATCGCGCCGGCCTCGCTGATGCCTTCTTCTAGGATCTGTCCGTCCTTGGCTTCCTTGTAGTAGTTGTTGCTCTCGCGATCGACCGGATCATAGAGCTGGCCCTTGGAGGAATAGATGCCGAACTCGGCGAACATCGGGTCCATGCCGAAGGTCCGGGCCTCGTCGGGAATGATCGGGACGATGTATTTCCCGATGGTTTTTTCGCGGAGCAGATTGCGGATGATGGTGACGAACCCCTTCGTGGAAGAGCCGGGCGTGACGGAGCCTTTGGTCACCTGTTTGAAGCCCTGGAAGTCGAGTCCGGGAATCTCCAGCTTCGGAGCGCGGACGGTGCGCTGCGGGAGGTAGCCGCCCAGCGCCTTGCGGCGGGCGTGGAGATACTTCATCTCCGGCGCGTCCTCGGGCGGACGGTAGAACGGCATGTCGGCGATCGTCTCATCGCTGATGGGGATGCCGAACCGGCCACGGAAGTCGCGAAGCTCCTTTTCGTTCAGCTTCTTTTGGTTGTGGGTGATGTTGCGGCCTTCGCCGGCTTCGCCCATGCCGTAGCCTTTGACGGTCTTGGCGAGGATGACGGTGGGTTTACCCTTGGTCTCCTGTGCGGCCTTCAAGGCGGCGTAAACCTTGAGCGGATCGTGGCCGCCCCGATGCATCTTGGTGAGCTGGTGGTCGGTGAGATGATCCACCATGCGGAGCAGTTCGGGATACTTGCCGAAGAAATGCTTCCGGATATAGGCGCCGGTCTCGACGGTGTATTTCTGGTATTCGCCGTCCACGCACTCCTCCATTCGCTTGAGGAGCAGCCCTTGGTGGTCCTTCTTGAACAGCTCGTCCCAATCGGAGCCCCAGACGACCTTGATGACGTTCCAGCCCGCGCCGACGAAGACGCCTTCCAGCTCCTGGATGATCTTGCCGTTGCCCCGGACGGGGCCGTCGAGACGCTGGAGGTTGCAGTTCACCACCCAGCAGAGGTTGTCGAGCTTCTCGCGGGCAGCGAGGGCGAGCGTGCCGAGGGTCTCGGGCTCGTCCGATTCGCCATCACCGATGAAGGCATAGACGCGGACCTTGTCCACGTTCGGATGCAATCCGCGCGCCGTCAGATAACGCAGGAAACGCGCGTGGAAGATCGAGCAGCTCGGTCCGAGTCCCATCGACACGGTCGGGAACTGCCAGAAATGCGGCATCAGATACGGATGCGGATACGAGCTGAGCCCGCCGCCTTCGGCCAGTTCCTGGCGAAAATTCTGGAGGTGCTGCTCGCTCAGACGGCCTTCAAGGAAGGCGCGGGCGTAGTTGCCGGGCGTAACGTGGCCCTGGAAGTAGATCTGGTCGCCGGGGAAATCCTCGGTCGGGGCGCGGAAGAAGTGGTTGTAGGCCACCTCGTAGATCGTGGCGGCGGAGGCGTAGCTGGAGATGTGGCCGCCCACGCCGATGCCCTTGGCGTCGGAGTTCGCGTTCACGACCATCGCCATCGCGTTCCAGCGGGCGTAGGACTTGATCTTCTTTTCCAGCTCACGGTCGCCGGGATACTCGGGCTCCTGGTCGGCCGGGATCGTGTTGCAATAGGGCGTCTGCGTGGTGGCGGGGGCCTGCACGCCGGCCTGGCGGAGACGCTGGAGGAAGCCGTCGAGGAAGCGGCCCGCGTTCTCCGGCTCCTGGTGGAGCAGCATGGATTCGAGCGCGTTTTCCAGCGAATCGATCCACGCCTGCGAGGGATCGCCGTTGCCGCGACCGTTCTGGGCGGCGGCACTCTTGCTGGCGGACTTACGGGCTTGGGTATCGGACAGACTCATAAAATCAGTGGCCGACAATCTGGGCTTTGGGGGAAAGCCGGGCAAAGGTTTTTCTGGGCCACGCCTCGCGCGTGAGCCCGCCTAACCCTCGGCATTAGCCACGCCGGAAAATCCGACAGGTCCCCTCAACGTCCCACCCCGAAACACACCAGCCGCTCGTGATAGCGCAGATACAGCCGTCCTTGGTGGATCACCGGATGGGCCCACGCGTCGTTTTGGCCCGCTTCGGCGAAGCGGAACTCGCCCCGCACCTCGAACTTCTCCGCCGTGGGTTCGAGCAAGCGCATCCAGCCGTTCTCGGAATAGGCATAGAGCCGACCATCGGCCCAAAGGCCCGCGCCCTTCACGAAGTCCGGCGCGTCGTAGAGTTGCCGACCATCGGTCGCGTCGAGCGCCGCCCAGCCTTTGCGGCCTGGATAAAACGATCCGTAGATGCGCCCGTCCACATGGATCACGCCGCCCTGGCAGGTGTCGAGCCGCGTGGTCCAGCCATCCTCCACGCCCGGATCGCCACCCGGTTCGGTTGGCGGAACAAATCGGTAGAATTTCCCCGGTGGCCCGTGCGGTGCGGTCATGAAAATACCGTCGCCGACCAGGGCCGGCATCATGGCCAGCACCGAATAGTTCGTGGGAATGCGCCGCTTCCAAAGGATCTTGCCCGTGGCGGCATCCGCGCAGACGAGGTGCTTGAGCGAACAGCCGATCCAGAGCCGGCGTCCCGCGTAGTCCACGAGGATGGGCGACACGTAGCTGGCGTTTTCCAACGGCTGGCCCGGACCGGAATCCATCAAGGGCGCGCTCTTCCAACGCACGTTGCCCGTGTTCCGGTCCAGCGCGACCAGCAGGGCCTCGCTGCCTCCGGCCACCGCATAGACCGAGGTGTCATCGACCAGCAGGCATTCGCTCAGGCCCCAGGTGATGTTCTTTCCGCCGAACTTCGCCAGCAGATCGACCGCCCAGAGCTCCTTGCCGTTGGCGGCGTCGAAACACGTCACGCGACCGTGCGCGTTCTGGAGGTAGAGCTTGCCCGCCGCGTAGGCCGCCGTGGCGCGCGCACCCGGATAGGGATTCATCCAGGCGAGGCCGTTGGTCGCGGTCCAGAGACGTTGCCCATCCATCCCGAGCGCGAAGACATGCAGCTCCTCGCCCACGTCGCCCGAGAGGTAGATGCGGCCCCCGGCGATGATCGGGGAAGAAAAGCCCCGGCCTAGATTCGTCGTGCTCCAGAGCGCCTTGGGCCCGCCCTCCGGCCATTGCTGAAGCAACCCGCGTTCGTCGCTGATGCCGTCGCGGCGTGGACCGCGGAACTGCGGCCAGTCGGGCTCGGAGGTGGCGACCAATCTGGGCTGCGGACGTTGGGTCTCCGCCGCGACCAATGGACTCGCCTGCGACCCGGCCCACCACGCCGCCGCCAAACCCAGGAGGAAGAAAGCTCTCTTCATGTGCGCAACACCCGACGCTGCCCGTCGGCTATGGCTTCAACCTGAATCAGCCCCAGCAGAAGCTCCAGCCCCTGATTCCAGCCGCAGGGGTCGTGGGGTGAACGACGGACGACTGATCTCTGGTTACTGAATACTGAGGACTGAACACTCGCCGCACAGTGGTCAGTGGTCAGTGGTCAGTGGTCAGTGGTCAGTGGTCAGTGGTCAGTGG
>CBFGQE010000169.1:0-6830 GCA_965650815.1 uncultured bacterium | reverse complement strand
CGACGAGGCGGCGCGAGATGGCGAGGCCGAGCCCGGTGCCGCCGTATGTGCGGGTGGTGGAGCTGTCGGCCTGCTCGAAGGGCTGGAAGAGCCGGGCCTGGACCTCGGGCGGAATGCCGATGCCGGAGTCGCGGATCTCGAAGCGCAGCTCGACCTCGGCGTCGTCCTCGAAGACGTCCGACACCTCGACGACGACCTCGCCCCGGCGGGTGAACTTCACGGCGTTGCCCAGCAGATTCAGGAGGATCTGGCGGAGCCGTCCGGGATCGCCGCAGACGGCGGTGGGCGTGCCATCGGCGAGGTGCACGGCGAGTTCGAGGCCCTTGGCCTGGGCGGTTCCGGCCATGAGCTCGGCGGCGGACTCGACCGTTTCGCGGAGGTCGAACTCGACGGTGTCGAAGTGCAGCTTGCCGGCGTCGATCTTCGAGAAGTCGAGGATGTCGTTGATGATGGAAAGAAGCCCTTCGCCGCTGTGCTTCACCGTGGTGGCGAGGGCGCGCTGTTCCGGGGTGAGGTCGCCGTCGAGGAGGAGGTTGGTGATGCCGATGACGCCGTTCATGGGCGTGCGGATCTCGTGGCTCATGCTGGCGAGGAAGAGGCTCTTGGTCTCGCTGGCGGCCTCGGCGGCGAGCTTGGCGGCGTTCAGCTCGGCGGTGCGTTCGCGGACGCGCTGCTCGAGCAGCTCGCGGGAATGGACGAGTTCGGCCCGGGAACGCTCCAGGCGGGCGTTGCGGCGGGCGGCGTAGATGCCCCACGCGAACGCGGCGACGAGCACGGCGAGCGTCCCGACCAGCAGCCAGAGCACGTTCTGCAACGACCACCAGGACGGCGGCACGAGCACGCGCACATCCGCCGGCGAGCGGAGCTGCACGAGGAAGCTGCGGGGCTCGCCCGAGTCGTCGCGCTGCAGGAGATACACGCCGGTCAGCTCCAGCATCGCGCCGACGCCCGGCAGGGCGTCGGGCGTCGGGACGGCGGCGCGGAGGATGCGGGCCTCGAAGAGCCCCTGCGGGTAGCGGAGCAGCAGATGGATCTCCGAGTCCTTCCACAGCGTGTTCAGGAGCGTGCCGCGCGCGGTCACGAGCAGGCGGTCGAGGTCCGGCCCGGCGGGATGATGGTCGCCGAGCGGCACCGGCCTGGGCGCGGGCGGACCGTCGATGCGGCGGAAGACGGAGTCGCGCAGCACGGGCCGGATGCCGTCGTTGCCGGGCAGGCCGACGGCTTCCACCGGATCTCCGGGCTGCAGCAGTCCGGTGGAGCCGCCGAGCACCAGGATGCCGTCGGCACCGTCCTGGAGGAACAGCGCCTGGCCCGGCGAATGGAAGAGCACATGGCCCCGCACGCGCACGCGCTGGTCGATGCGGCTGAGGGCGCTGGCCCGGCGCAGGTCGGCCAGTTCGATCTGCGGGACGGCGAACGGGTCCTGCGGGGCCGGTTCCTCGATGCTGAGGCCGCCCCACTCGGGCACGAGCAGCTCGATGCCCGTCAGTTGCCGCTCGGCGTTCGAGCGGGCGGTGCAGACGCCGGTGGCGCGGATACGGGCCCCCTTCAGCGTCGGAATCCAGTCGGCCATCGGGACCACGAGGCGGAATTCCCCGTTGCGTCCCAGCACGGTCAACCGGGCCAGGGTTCCCTCCGGCACCACGCGGGTCACGTAGCCGCCCAGCCGGACCCATTCGCCGATGTAGGCGCCGGCCAGGGCCTCCTCCAGGCGCACGTCGGTGGGCTCGCGGAGCCCGGCGTAGCCGTTGAGCTTGGCGGTGGCCCGGGTGACGTGGGGCACGAATTCCTCCGAGGTCGTGGTGCCGGCGATCTCGAGGATCGAACCGGGCTGGACAACGGATTCTCCGATCCACTCGGCCACGTCCACGCGCACTCCGCCGCTGGAATCCTCGACGTAGAGCGTGTCGGACCCCGGATGGTGCCAGGTCACGAGCCCACGCAGCCGCACCGGCCGGCCGAGGAGCGCGTCGCTCAGGGTCATGGTCCGCACCTGTTCGGCCAGACGCAGCTCGGCGGACTTGTCCTCCGGCCCGGTTTCCGGCGGCGAAATCCTGCGGAAAAGGGCGGAGCGCAGATGCAGGTCCACCCCGGACGCGAAGGGCAAGCCTACGGCCTCGATCCAATCGCCCCGCGCCACGGGGAACGCCTGGGCCGTGTGGACCGTGACCTGGCCGTGCCGGTCCCAGATCGTCACCGACCGTCCGGGCACCTGCCCGCGCACCTGGCCCCGGATCTTGTGCGGCTCGTCCAGGATCCGGCCCTGGAGCTGGCTCGAATCCGTCGCCGCCCTCTGGAAACGGGGATCGTCCGCGAGGTCGCGGAGCGGCGTCAGGTGGCCGATGGATGGCACCCAGAGCGCGACCTTGGACAGTTCGCCCTGCGGGTCGCGCGTGGCTTCGGCCAAGGCGCGGACCCGGACGATCCTTCCCTCCAGCGGCGGGATCGCCTCGTCCGGACCGGAGCGCAGGACCGTCAGCTCGATCGGCCGGCCATCCAACACCACGAGCAGCGGCAGATGCAGCGGCTGCGGGGCGAGCTGGCGGTCCACCAGCAGCTCGGTTTCGATGAACTCGGCCGAATGGCGAAGCTCCTGGGCCAAGGGGCCGGAGACCGGGCGGAAGGAAGGCTCATGGGTGCCGACGACCCGCACCGTGGTCCGGGACCAGTCGAACCGCCAAGGCGCCCCGGTGATCCAGCCGTCCACTTCCACGATCTGGTTGGCGGCGAGCGGAGCGGGACAGCCGTTGAGGGGGAGGAAGGTCTGTTCGCCGCCGCTGCACCGGCCCCAAAAAGCCGACCAGGTGGGATCGTAGTAGCCCAGTTCCAGGCGGCAGACGATGCGGTGGGGCCGGGACCATTCGCCGGCCGGGAGCTCGAACACCGCCTGCGGACAGGCCAGCACACGCGGAGCGCCCGGCGTGTCCTGCGCGCGTCCCGCCAGGGCGCAAAACAGCAACGCCAAACCGGCAATGAAGCCAAGCGGGCGGAAGCGGAGCAGGCGGCGTGTCGAAACGGGCGAAAGCATCGGACGGCGGATCGTGGTGCCACGCACATCGGCAACGACGGTATTCGGTGTTATCGGCCGCTTGCCCGGCCGTCTTGAGACGGGGTCGCCGGGCGGCGGCGGATCGGCCTCGGGTGAAACGGGATTGCTCCGGCGAGGTTGCCCATAGTTTTCTGGGCCCATGCACCCTCTTGTCAAAACGTTCGTGCCCCTTGGCCTCCGGGCCGGGATCGCCCTCCTCCTTCTGTTCGCCGGACGCGTTTTGGCGGCCGAGGACGCCCGGCCGGTGGAAAACGACGCCAAGACCCCGGCCGCCCCGGCCGTGGACCCCGCCCTGCCCACGCTCTTCCTCGTGGGGGATTCCACCGTCCGCACCGGCACCCGGGACCAACTCGGCTGGGGCGATCCGCTGGCGGGCTATTTCGACCGGACCAAGCTCAACGTGGTCAACCGAGCCATCGGCGGGCGCAGCAGCCGCACCTTCCGCACGGAAGGCCGCTGGGAAAAGGTCCTGGCCGAGCTCAAGCCCGGCGACTTCCTCCTGATCCAGTTCGGCCACAACGACGGCGGCGAGATGTTCCAGGGCACCCGGCCCCGCGCCTCCATCAAGGGCAACGGCGACGAATCCACCGAAGGCGTCGTGGAGGAGACGGGCAAGACCGAGACCGTCCGCAGCTTTGGCTGGTATCTCCGGCAATACGTGACCGAAGCCAAGGCCAAGGGCGCGCACCCGATCGTCTGTTCGCTCGTTCCCCGCAAGCTCTGGAAGGACGGGCGCGTGATCCGGGCCAACGACTCCTACGGCAAATGGGCGCGCGAAGCCGCCGAAGCCGCTGGAGCGCCGTTCCTCGATCTCAACGAGATCATCGCCCGTCGCTACGAAAAGGAAGGCAAGGAAGCGGTCGAAGCCTACTTCGCCGACGAACGCACCCACACCACGCCGCTCGGCGCCGACGTGAACGCCCAGTGCGTGGTGTCCGGGATCAAGGGGCTGGAGATCGGAACCCTGGTGAAGGCGATGTCGGACAAAGCCCAAACCGTGCCCGCCTACGATCCGAAGGGCACCCGGCACTGATCAGGGAACCCGCTCCGATCCGGGTCAGATCCCGAAGGCCGCCCGCAGCTCGGCGATGCACTTGGGCACGGCGGTGTTGGCGTCTTCCTTGCCCTCCATTTCCAGCGAGACGAAACCGCTGTAGTTCGCGTCGCGCAGGATGCCGGCGATGCGCGGGTAGTCGAGGTCGAGGGTATACCACTCGCCGCCGCCGGGATACATCTTGGCCTGCACGAAGACGGTCTTGGACGCGATCTGCTTGAGCTTGTCGTAGGGGTCTTCGAGGAAGTTGCCGGTGTCCATCAGGATGCCGAGCCAGGGCGAGGGCAGCGCGTCGTGGATGCGGAGAAGCCCCTCGGGCGAACGGGTCAGACCCCAGTGGTTTTCCAGCGCCATGACGACGCCGTATTGCTCGGCCTTGGGCAGAAGTTCGGCGATGGAGTCGATGCACCATTTGAAGCCGTCGTCTTCCTTGTGGCCTTCCAGCACGGGCTCGATGCCGCGCTTGGCCATCAATTCGTCGAAGGAGGCGATGGTATTCCAGCGGCCGGAATTGAGGCGGATGCTAGGCGCGCCGAGCTCGTGCGAGAGCTGGAGCGTCTTGATCGTATGGTCGATGGCGGCCTTGCGCTTGGCCGGGTCGGGACTGACGAAGTTCTGGTGCGTGGAGAGGGAGATGAGCGAGACGCCGTTGCGGAAAGCGTGGCGCTTGAGCTTCTGGCAATAGGCGCGCGCGGCGGCGTCCACCGGGGCCTTTTCGTCGAGGTCCATCTGGCGATGGAGAATGTCCACGCCTTCGACGCCGAGCGCGGAGGTGCGGTCGATGCAGGACTCGATGGAGACCTTGGCGGTGCGGAAGTGCCAGTAGGAGTAGGTGGAGATGCCGAGCTTGATGCGGGGCCTGGCGACAACGGATTTGGCGGAAACGGCGCGGGGCTGAAGCGCGAGCGCGGCCGGGAGCGCGGCGGCGGAGGCGAGAAAGGAGCGACGGGAGAGGTTCATGCCGTGGGTGGTTTGGAGCAGTTCGGGGTTGCGGGTCAAACGCTGGCAGAATGTCGCTCCGCAGGACAGGAGGCAGTGAGCCCCATGTTCGGGGGAGGCGAGCTCGGGGAATCGGAGATCGGAGATGGCAGATCGGCAATCGGGTTGTTCGGCGGTCTTGTCCTGCTGACCGGTTTCCCGTCTGATGCGCCGCGTGAAGCCCCCTCCGATCGACTCGGCCATCCTCGCCATCGAACGCCCCGACCGCAGCCTCTGGACCTACTATCTCCTGAGCTGCCTGGTGATCCCGCCGCTCTTCCCGATCCTGATCCTGCCCGCCTATTTCCGCTACCACACGATGCGCTACCGGTTCACCGACGAGGGCATCTCCATGCGTTGGGGCATCCTCTTCCGGCGCGAGGTGATCGTGAACTACGCGCGCATCCAGGACATTCATCTCCGGTCGAACGTGGTCGAACGCTGGCTCGGCCTGGCCAAGGTGCTGATCCAGACCGCGAGCGGCAGTTCCTCGGCCGAAATGGTCATCGAAGGCGTGAAGGAGTTCGAAGCCGTCCGCGACTTCCTCTACGCGCGGATGCGCGGGGTGAAGGAACCGGTCAAAGCCTCGGCCGCCACGCTGGCCAACGGCGGCGACCGCGTCGGCCTCGACGGCGAAACGGCCCGCGAACTGGCCCTCGCCCTGCGCGAGACCGCCCAGGAACTGCGCGAGGTCCGGCGTTTGCTCGAACGCGGAAATGCTGGAGCGAAGGAAGGAGGCTCCGATGTTTGACCGCTTGAGAACGACGCTGCTGCGCTGGCTGCGCGTGCCGCCGGAACCCCAGGCGCCGTTCGGCGATCCCGCCTCGGTCCAGGTCTTCCGCGCGGGTCGGAACTACTACCGCTTGAAGCTGCTGGGTTGGATCTTCAGCCAGGCTGGTGCGGTGGTGGGATTGGTGGCGTGGCTCGGGTTCGTCTTCGGAATGCGCGGCGAGGTGCGGAAGTTCGCGGGTGACTGGGCGGAACTGCTCTGGGTGGTGGAGGGGATTTCCGTGGTGGCGTTCATCCTCCAGATCCCCGTGACCTACGCGATGGTGCGGCTGGACTACGAGCTGCGCTGGTATGTCGTCACCGACCGCAGCCTGCGCATCCGCACCGGCACATGGAAGGTGCAGGAAATGACGATGAGCTTCGCGAACATCCAGCACGTGGCCGTGTCCCAAGGGCCGCTCCAACGCCTGCTGGGACTGGCCGATGTGCAGGTGCGTTCCGCCGGCGGTGGCGGCGACCAGCACGCGCAGCCGGGCCAAGCCGAGTCCATGCACCAGGGTCTCTTCCACTGCGTGGACAACGCCGAGTCGATCCGCGATCTGATCCTGGAAAGGCTGCGCCGCTTCCGCGAAGCCGGACTGGGTGATCCGGAGGATGAAAGGCATGAGGAAATCGAAGCTGACGAAGTCACCGCAGCGGCCATCAACGAAGACCTGCGCACGGCCATCGCGGAGCTGAGGGCGGAAGCGGGTGAACTGGGAAAGCGAGCGCGGTTGCTTGGTGGAATCCATTGAAGTTCGCCCAACGGAGTGATGCGTCCTCCATTGCGGCGCTGCTAGCGCTGAAGGCGCGGAGGCCGGTAGCCACCGCTGGAGCGCAGCGGAACCCGTGGGATGCAAACTCCAAGAACCACTCCAGCCCCGAAGGGGCGAAAGCGACGCGTTGGGTCCAGTATCCGTTGCCCCTTCAGGGCGAAATCAGTTTGAAGATTTCACCATCCACGGGTTTCGCTGCGCTCCA
>CBFGQE010000168.1:0-6896 GCA_965650815.1 uncultured bacterium | reverse complement strand
TCGCGCACCCAGCGTTTGGCTTTGAGTTCGAAGCGCGGGAGGGAACCGGACGGCGCGATGACCACGGGGATGCGCAGGGTGAAGGCGGATTGAAGGGCGTAGCCGAGGCGTGTGGCCAGGTCGGGCGCGGCTTCTGGCGTCGGCTCGACGGTCAGCTCGATCTCGCGCAGCGCGCCGTTCCGCCAGATGCGGACGCGGTATTCGGCCACGTCGCTGAAGCCGCGCACCACGTCCTCCACCGCGCTGGGAAAGACGTTCACGCCGCGCACCACCACCATGTCGTCGGCGCGGCCAAGGATGCCGCCTTCCAGCGCCAGTTCGTGACGACCGCAGGCGCAGACTTCCGCGCGCGAAGCCCGGACCAAGTCGCCGGTGCGGTAGCGGAGCAGCGGCGAGCCGAGGCGTCCGAGCGTGGTCAGCACCAGCTCGCCGGTTTCACCGCGCGGCATCGGTTGGCCCGACTGCGGATCGAGGATTTCGGCGAGGTAGGAGGTCTCGATCACGTGGAGCGTGCCGGGGCGCTGCGGACACTCAAAACTAACGGGCCCGACCTCGGTCATGCCGTGGTGGTCGAAGATGCGCGCGCCGTTCCAAAGCTCGGCCAATCGCTCGCGCACGGCGGGCACGCTGCCGCCGGGTTCGCCCGCGACGCAGATGGTGCGGACCTTGGCGGCGCGCAGGTCGATGCCCTCCTTCAACGCCGTTTCCGCCAGGTGCAGCGCGTAGGTGGGCGTGCAGCAGAGAACGGTTGCGCCGTGGTCGATGAGCGAACGGAGGCGCGCCACGGTGTTCATGCCGCCGCCGGGCAGGCAGAGGCAGCCGAGGCGCAGGGCGGATTCAAACGCGGTCCAGAAGCCGAGGAACGGGCCGAAGGAGAAGGCGAAGAACACCTTGTCGGCGGCCGTGGTTCCGGCGGCGCGATGGACGATCTCCCAATTGCCCAGCATCCAGGCCCAGCTCTCATTGGTGTCGAGCCAGCGCAGCGGCTGGCCGGTGCTGCCGCTGGTGCCGTGGCAGCGCGTGTAGCGCTCGACCGGATAGGTGAGGTTCGAGCCGTAGGGCGGATGCGCCGCTTGATCGGCGACGAGTTCGCTCTTGGCGGTGAAGGGAAAACGCGCGGTGAAATCCGCGAGGTTCTTCGGCGCGAGGAGCGATTCGTCGCCCGCAAGCTTGGCGCGGTAGAACGGATTGTCGCGGAGGGCATCGAGCAGGCGCAGCAGTTGCGTGAACTGGCTGCGCTCGATCTCCGCGCGGGTGGCGTGCGGCCCGGACATCATCAGCCCTTGGCGGAAGGCGCGGCGGCGACGGCGGCAACGGGTTTCTTCGGGGCCATGTTGGCCGGATTGAACCGGGCCACCAGATAGCCACCGGCCACGGCCAGGACGATGCCGAGGTAGAACTGCGGTTTGACCGAGCCCCAGCCGTTCGTGGGCGGGTGCAGCGCGGAGGCGAGCACCGCGTTGACCAGCGGCGCGCCCGCGAAGACGAGCGACATGACGACGGGCGGCGTGCCCTTCGCGCCGAAGGCCAGCAAGACGCCGAACGCGCCGATCGCGCCCGCGATGCCCGCGATGAGCGACCACCAAGCGCCCGACGAGGTGTAGCCGCTGAAGGCCTGCCCTTGCTTCATCAGGAGGGCCAACGGCGCGAGCACGGCCACGAGGAAGTAGGCGATGCCGACGAAGAGAAAGGCCTTGAAACGGAGTATGGTCGGATCGGCGGACGTGTCGCCCGGCGCGCGCATGAGGGTCTGGCCCTTGTGCAGCAGGATGCCGTAGATGCCCCACGAGAAGACGGTGAGGAGCGTGTAGAGGAGCCAGGTATTGCCGGCGGCCGGAGCGGGCGCGGGAGGATTCATACGTATGCGGATGATACGAAGCAACGACGCTTCGACAATCGGTTTGTTGGCGGGAAAAGCGCACCGCTCCCACAGCCCCGGCTTTCGGCACGCGAACAAAACAAGGCCGCCGTCGCCAAGCGGCGACGGCGGCGCGGAAACGGTTGGTTTCTGGGCGGAGCGCGGCGGAGGCTCAGGCTTGGGCTTCGCCGCCGTTCGGCTGGCCCTTCTGCGGAACCACGACGATGGGCAGCGGGTAACGGAGCTTCATCACGTCGTCGACCAGCACCTCGATGTAGTAGGCACCAGCGGTCTCGAACTTCACGTTCTGGAGAACGGTGACGTTGATCGCGATGCTGCCCGGGCCGTCGAGGGCGAGCTTGCCGGTGTTCTGCCCGAGGACGGTCTTCATGTCCGGCGCGACCAGGCGCACGGTCTGGTTGAACTGGCCGACGCCGGCCACCCAGCGGTTGAAGACGAGGAGCTGCGGCGCGACGACCGGGAGCTGGGGCACCTGGATGACGTTGATGACGCCGATCAGGAAGAAGCTGCCGGTGGTTTCCTGGCGGACCTGTTCGCAGACGAGCGAGCACTGGAGATCGGGAAGGATGCGGGTAGGAGTCATGGTGTTGATGTTTCTGGAAAGCGAAGCCGCCTCAGCGCACGGCCATCTCGGCGGCGCGAACGGTGTTCTGCATGAGCACGGCGATGGTCATCGGACCGACACCGCCGGGATTGGGAGTGATCTTGCCGGCGATGGGCTGGATGGCGGCGAAATCAACGTCGCCCACGAGCCGGGAACCGTTCTTGGCGGAGGGATCGGCGATGCGGTTCACGCCCACGTCCATGACCACGACGCCTGGTTTGACCATGTCGGCCTTGAGAAACTCGGGCACGCCCATCGCGGCGACGATGATGTCGGCACGGCGGCAATGCTCCGCGACATGGCGGGAGGCGGAATGGCAGACGGTGACGGTGGCGTTGGCGTGCTTCGACTTCTGGATGAGGATCGAAGCCATGGGTTTGCCGACGATGTTGCCGCGACCAAGGATCACAACTTCGGCTCCGGCCACCTTCACGTCCGAGCGGATGAGCAGTTCATGCACGCCCGCCGGGGTGCAGGGCAGGAAGCCGTCGGTGTCGCCCAGCATGAGCTTGCCGACATTGACCGGATGGAAGCCGTCCACGTCCTTGGCCGGGGAGACGGTGGCGTAGATGACCGCTTGGTCGATGTGCTTGGGGAGCGGTGCCTGGACGAGAATACCGTGGACCTTGGGATCGGCATTGAGCTTTTCCAACAGCCCGATGAGCTCGGCCTGGGTGGTCGTTTCGGGCAGGACAATCGTGCGGGAGTCGATGCCGAGACGCTGGGAGGTCTTCTCCTTCATCCCCACATAGACCTTGGACGCGGGATCTTCGCCGACCCGAACGAAGACGAGCCCGGGTTGGACGCCGCGCGCGGCCAATGAGGCGACGCGCTGGGAGGTTTCGGAGTGGAGTTGTTCCGCGATGGCGCGGCCGTCGATCAAATTGGACATCAGTTGGGCAAGGTGGCGTGCTCCACCTCGATCACCGGCGTCCGCTTCCAGCGCTCGTCCAAGTATTCCTCGCCCCGGACGATGACCACGGAGCCGACGAAGGGCCCGAGATCGAGTTCCGGATTGCTGACGTAGAGATAGTTGATGAGACGCCCGTGGTATTTGTCCACGAGCTGGAAGTAGCCGGGGGTGTTGATATGGAAATCTCGGCGCAGGATGCCTTCGCGAACGACGATGCGACGGCGCGGCGCGGCGGGGGAAATCTCGACCGGTGTGCTGTTCGCGGGCGGAACGACCGGAGTCGTCACCACTGGAGCGGCGGCTTCGTTGGTGGTCGTGGTGCTGGCTCCCAACGGTGCCGCCACCGGAGTGCCGGTCGCCGGGGCCACCGGCTCGGATTCGACCACGGCGGTCTCCACCGGACGCGCCGGTTCGGGCGCGGCAACCACGGGCTTCGGAGCCGGGGTCGGTTCGGATTCGACGGGCTTGACAGCGGAAGCAGCGGGCTGGGCGGCTTCGGCCAACGCGTTGGCGGACGAGCCGGAGTAGGCCAAATAGGTGGCTGCGACGAAGGCCACGGCATTGGTTGGCGGATGGATCTCGATCCAGTCGTCCACCGTTCGGATGGGCTGGATGGCGTCGCCCTTTGCCAAGCGGGCCAGCACGCTGTAGTTCTCGCCCGGACCTCCCCGGACGTTCAGCCTGGAACCGGAAACGGTGTTGCTGGCGGACACGTAATTGGCGTTGACCCAGACCGGGGTGTTCGCCGGGAGCATGATCTTGAACCAGTTGGTCGGCTCTCCCTTGGTGGGCTTGGTCAAGACGACGGGCTCCAGCACCACGACCGTCTCGCCCTTGCGCAGTTGGGTGACGACTTCATGGACCAGTCCGGCGCCGCCACGGACATTCACACGGTCGCGTTTGACCACCGCAGTGCCCTGGGCAAAGGACGCCGAAACGGAGGCGAACAAGAGGGCTGCGAACCGCGCTGCATGGCCAGATGTCATGGAGCCGAAAGTAGAGAATTTAACACGGCAGCTGTCAACGTCCGCCATTTTCCCTCGGGCAGTTCCGCCAGTTTCACCTTCCCGATCTGCGTGCGCACAAGCCGGGTGACCTCGTGGCCGATCACCTCAAACATTCTCCGCACCTCGCGGTTCTTGCCCTCGCCCAGCACCAGTTCGACCACGCTGCGGGACTTGCTGGCGTCGAGCAGCCGCACCTTCTCCGCCTTCAGCAAATCGCCCTCGTGCCGGACGCCCTGCCGGAGCGGCTCAAGGGCCGCAGGCTCGATCCGGCCCTCCACCGTGGCCAGATAGACCTTCTTCACGCCGTAGCGGGGATGGGTCATTCTCAGGCAGAAATCGCCGTCGTTGGTGAAGAAGATCAACCCCTCGCTGTCCAGGTCGAGCCGACCGACGGGATACAGCTCGCTCCACTCCTTGGGCAGAAGTTCCCCGGCGAGCTTCCAGCCGCCGGGCTCGGACTTCGAGCAGAGATAGCCGCGCGGCTTGTGGAGGGCGATGTGGAGCTTGCGCTTGGCCCGCACGGTCTTCCCGTCCACGGAGACCTTGTCGGAGTCGGAGACCTTGGTTCCAAGTTCAGAGACCACTTGACCGTTCACCCTGACCCGGCCTTCCAAGATGATCGCTTCGGCGGCGCGCCTGGAGGCGACACCGGCTTCCGCGAGAAACTTCTGCAATCGGACGTTCACGTGAGGGAGCTTGGCGGGGCAGTCCTTGAAAACAAAGAAAAAGGCCGCCGACCTGCAAAGGTCGGCGGCCCATGATCCAATCGATCCTGTCAGCGAACCAACCGGAAGAACATCGACGGGGCGGAAACCGCGTTGGTCACGACGTTCTGGTTGCCGATAACCACGGGAGCCGGATTGGTGAGGGAAGTCCAGGGCGATTCTCCTTCCAGCGAAGAAGCACCCTGAAGCGTGAAGCCGACGGCCGACGACGGCCAAGAGAGCACCACATTTGCTCCAGCGGAGCTGATCGTCAGGCTGGGCACCTGCGCCTCGGTGGAGATGGACAGGATCCAGCCGGCGCTGATGCCGCCTTGGTCTCCGGCGGAATGGTCGTTGACATAGAGCGACCAGACGCCGTTGGCCTCGGTGCCGGTGAAGGCTCCGAGATCGGTGCCGTAAGGTCCGGCCGGAGCAGGAGTCGGCAGATCCAAGGTCACATCCCAATCCGCCGGACGATATACGCCAGTGCGAAGGAATCCTCGCGGCACCAAGGTATCGGCTGAAGCCGAGAACGAGAGCGTGGCCTCCGAGACGAAATCCCCCGCGCCCGCGTCGGACATGAGCATCACTTTCTGGCCTTCCGGCCCGACGAGGAGAACATCGACATCTTTCGGGAACGAGTGGCTGAAGCCCAGCAAGGTAACGGTGACGCTGCTCACCTTGCTGGTCACACCGGAGACCGTGATGGTCGAGGGATACAGGCTAGCCGGCCCGGATTCGAGGATGGCGATGGGGGCTGGATTTTCGGTCACACCGTCGGGCAGCGTCACTGTCGCGGAACGCGCGGCAAAATTGTTCGCGAGCACCGGATCGTTGTCCTGGGAACGGACGCCGGACGTGTAGGTGAACGAGCCGAGGCTGGGAGCAACCGCCATCACCTGCATGGTAGCCACGGCGTTGCGCTGCATCGGGCCGACCGACCAGATGATGCTGTTGCCCACGATCGTGTGGCTGCCGGACGAGACAGAGACGGACTGAACGCCCACGTTGTCCGGAACCGTGTTGGTCACGAACGCAGCGGTGGCATTCGTTGGGCCAACGTTCGTCACGACAGTCGTGACCATGAACGGAACGCCTCTCTTGACTTCGGACGGCATCGTCTGGGTCAGCGACAAATCGTTGGTGAAGTTGTTTCCCAGGAAGATTTCCAGGCTCCAACCATTGAGGATCTGACCCGGTTTCTCGCGGGTGTCGTCAGCGATATACAGACTCCATGTGCCGTTCGGATCAATGCCGTTGAAGGCACTCAAAGCATTGGCGTAGGGGGGAGCCGGAGCCGGAGCGCCGATTGTAACGGTTTCAGGTTGGTAGTCGGTCACGTGATAGGTGCCACTGTTGAAAGGACCCGTCGGCATCATCGGACCGGAGTCGTCGAAAACCAGGTCCAGATTCGCCATAGAAGTGCCCGGCCCGACATCGGACATGAGCATCACCTTCTGGCCCTTTGGCCCAACCAGCAGCATGTCGATGTCACGGAAGAATCCGTGCGAGACTCCGTTCACCCTGACAACCACCTTGTTGACCACTCCGGTCACGCCCGTGACAGAGACGGTGGACGGGTAGGTATCCGCCAAACCCAGTGCCGGGATGTTGATCGAAGCCGGATTCGCCACGAATCGGCTTCGGGCCGTGCCTGTCGCCACCACGTTGTTTTCCGGATAAGAATCCAGTTCAACCACGGTCGAGGCCCGCGCCACGCTCACGATGTCGAGGGGTTGGATGACCTTGGTGGTGATCTTAATCGATGCAACGGAACCCACTGGTATGG
>CBFGQE010000167.1:0-6906 GCA_965650815.1 uncultured bacterium | reverse complement strand
GCCTGCCTGAACAAGCTCAAGCAGTGGGGCCTCGCGCAGACGATGTATCTGAACGACCACGGCGACTTTCTCCCCCGCGAAGCCGCCGGCACCAGCGCCACGCTCAACAACTGGGCCGAGGTCAACGATCCCAAGAACGCCGACGTCTGGTATAACGCCCTGCCACGCCTGCTTTCGTTGCGCAGCGCCTCCGACTTCTTCCTGAACAAGGCGCCGTTCTACGCCACGGACAGCCTGTTCCACTGCCCGGCGGCCAAGTTCCCCACCGCTTCGGAAACCTCCGGCAACGTCCACTTCTCCCTCGCAATGAACTCCAAGCTCATCGCCGACGGCTTGGCCACGATCCGCGTCTCCGCCATCCAGCAACCCGCGAGCACGGTGGTCTTCCTGGAGAACCGGCTGGAATCCGAGCTCAACGTCGCGTGGGTCGAAGGCCAGGCGAAGAAGGACCTTGGCCAGCCCAGCAGCTTCGCCAACCGCTTCGTCGCCCGTCACGCCAACGTCGGCACGCTCGCCTTCATCGACGGCCACGCCCAAGCGCTGAAGGTGGACCGCGTCGTCGAGACCCGCGCCAACGGCCGGGGCGGCGCGATCCTGCCGCAGACCGATCTGGTCTGGACGCCCGATCCGGCGGCCACGCCCTGAAAATCTCCCGCAGAGAACCCCACCCCAAACCATCCGCATGAATCCTAATTTCGTTCTTCTCGCCGTCGGCCTTCTTCCCGTCGCGGCTCAAGCGCAGATCGCCATCACCGAGGTCCACTCGACCGGCAGCGCCAACAGCACCTACACCGCCGACTGGTTCGAGGTGCGGAACATCGGTTCGCTGACGCTCGACCTCACTGGCTGGAAGGTGGACGACAGTTCCGCTGTGTTCGCCTCCGGCCTCAACCTGCGCGGCGTGACGAGCCTGTTGCCCGGCCAAGTGGCCGTCTTCATGGAGAGCGACGCGGCGGGTGATACCGACTCGGCGAAAGGCGACGCTTTCAGGGCCGCTTGGTTCGGCGGGAGCGTTCCCTCCGGATTCACCCTTGGGTTCTATGGCGGCAGCGGCATCGGCCTGGGCAGCGGTGGTGATGCGGTGAACCTCTACAACTCCGGCGGCACGCACCAGGCCGGGGTCACCTTCGGCGCAGGCACGGGCGGCTTCACCTTCGACAACACGGCGGGCCTGAGCGGCGCGATCTCGCAGTTGAGCGCAGTGGGTGTGAACGGCGCCTTCAATGCCCTGACCGGCTCCGAGGTCGGCTCCCCCGGCATCGCCGTCGTGCCCGAGCCCTCGACCCTGGCCTTGGCCGGATTGGGCGTCGTCGCCCTCTTTTTTCGCCGCCGAAGCTGAGAAGGCTGGACAGTTTTCGTCCCGATTTGAGACTGTGCGCCGCGTTCGAGGCTCCCAACACCACCAACCGCGTCCATGAAAAACGTCCTCTCCAAATCGCTCCTTGCCCTCACCGCCGCCTGCGCCCTGCCCGCGGCGGCCGACACGATTACGCTGTGGGATTTCAACGAAGAAACGTTGAGCCCTTCCACAGGCGCTGGGACAGCTGGCTATGTCGGCGGGACAGTTTTCGACAGCTATGCGGGAGGAAGTTCAAGCGATCCCTCTTCAACCAACCTGGGATGGAACACCAGAAGCTATCCTTCCCAAGGGACAGCCAACAAAACAGCCGGGGTCGAGTTCAGGGCCAGCACGGTTGGATTTGTGGAGATTTCCGTCAGCTACGACATCAGAAGGAGCAACACCGCCAGCAAGTATGAACGTTTTCAATACTCGCTAAACGGCATCGATTTCGTCGATTTCGATGGGTTTGCAGGCAGCGGAACAAGTTTTGTTACCCGCACTGTGGATCTTTCCTCCATCCCTGGAGTTGAAGACAACCCCGACTTTGCCTTCAGGATCGTCTCCGAATTCACCAGCACGGCTACGGGAAGCGGAGCAGACTCATATGCTGCAACCGGAACCTCCAGCACCTACGGCACCGCCGGCACCTGGCGCTTCGACATGGTGGGCGTTTCCGGCACGAGCGTTTCCCCGGTGCCCGAGCCCGCCACTTCCGTTCTGGGTCTCGCCGGATTGATGGCCTTGGCCCTGCGCCGCAGTCGCCGTTAAGCAACGGTCCTTCTCTTTTTCCTGCGCGGATCGGTTCGCCGATCCGCGCTTTTTTGTGTCCGGAGCACATGCGCCGAAGCCAAAAAGCGCTGGGCCTTTTTGCCAAGAACCGGCCCTTGACGCTCGCACCGGAAACCCCCACTTTCGACCCCGCTATCCGCTGTTCCTGAATATCGGCCCTGAAGCCGCATCCGAACAGCCGGCCTGAGACGGCATCCGCCGGGTTTTTCCCACGCCACTCGACCTGAGATCAAACGATCCAGCGCCGCCGGTGTCTTCCCTAGGCCAGACGTTGTAACTGAAATCCGCTTTATGCCACCACGCGCCACCACCAAACGCGCTCCCCGTAAGTCCGCGAAGGCCGCAGCCGCCGCGCCCGCCGAAGAAACACCCGAGCTGATCGCGGCCCCCGCCGCCGAGACTCCGGCTCCAACTCCGGAACCCGCGCCCGCGCCGGAAGCCCCGGCCCCCAGGGCCGAACGCCAGGAACCGATGTTCGATGCTCCGGCCCCTGCCGAACCGGAAGCGTCAGCTCCAGCCGAAGCCAAGCCGGTTGAGACCAAACCCGCACCCGCCGCCAAGCCAGCCCCGGCCCCGCGCCAGGGCGGTGATCGTCCCGGTGGGGGCAAAGGCGGTCCGCGCGGCGATCGCGGAGACCGTCGTGGCGGGCCTCCGCAGCGCGGTCCGGCTCCCGCTCCCCGGGAACCGATGTATCAGCCCGAACCTTCCTACGCGCCCGAGCCCGCGCTCGACGCCGATGAAGCCCAGGCCCCGCGCCGCGCGCTCGATCTCCCGGAAGTCGAGGCCGCCTTGCCCGCGCCCAAGCAGGTCGTCGAGAAGAAGCCCGGCCTGAACCTGAACATCGCCAAGCTCCAGGCCATGCCCATCGCCGACCTGAACGCGATGGCCAAGGAATTCGGCATCGAGAACTTCGGCACGATGCGGAAGCACGAGGTGATCTTCCACATCCTCCAGCGCAACGCCGAACGCGGCGGCATCCTCTACGCCGAAGGCGTGCTGGAGATCCTGCCGGAAGGCTTCGGCTTCCTCCGCTCACAGAGCTTCAACTACCTGCCTTGCCCCGAGGACATCTACGTTTCGCCCTCGCAGATCCGCCGCTTCGACCTCCAGACCGGCAATCTCATCCAGGGCCAGATCCGTCCGCCCAAGGAAAAGGAAAAGTTCTTCGCCCTGCTCAAGGTCGAGAACGTTGACGGCGTCGATCCCGACAAGGCGAAGGACAAGACGCTCTTCGAGAACCTCACGCCGCTGTTCCCCAACAAGCGCTTCATCCTCGAGACCAATCCCGAGGAGCTGAACACCCGCGTGCTCGACCTCGTCTGCCCCATCGGCAAGGGCACCCGCGGCATCATCGTCGCGCCGCCCCGCACCGGCAAAACGGTGCTCATGCAGAAGCTGGCCAACGCCATCATCAAGAACAACCCCGAGGCCTACCTCTTCATCCTCCTGATCGACGAGCGCCCCGAGGAAGTGACGGACATGGAGCGCAGCTGCCGCCCCGCCGAGGTCATCAGCTCCACCTTCGACGAGCCGCCCGAGCGCCACGTGCAGGTCGCCGAGATGGTGATCGAGAAGGCCAAGCGCATGGTCGAGCACAAGCGCGACGTCGTCATCCTCCTCGACTCCATCACCCGCTTGGCCCGCGCCTACAACACGATCCAGCCGCACTCCGGCAAGATCCTGTCCGGTGGTGTGGACGCCAACGCGCTCCACAAGCCCAAGCGCTTCTTCGGCGCGGCGCGCAATCTGGAGGAAGGCGGTTCCTTGACCATCATGGCCACCGCGCTCGTCGATACCGGCAGCCGCATGGACGAAGTCATCTTCGAGGAGTTCAAGGGCACCGGTAACATGGAAGTGCATCTGGACCGCGGCCTCGTGGACCGCCGCATCTTCCCCTCGATCAACATCGAGCGCTCCGGCACCCGCAAGGAAGAGCTGCTCTACCATCCGGACGAATACAACAAGATCGTCGTCCTCCGCCGCGCCCTCACCGGCGTGCCGCCGGTCGAAGCGATGGAGCTGCTGCTGAACAAGCTCAAGAAGACGCCGAACAACATCATGTTCCTGCTCGGCATGGGCGGGGGCTGATCGCCGCCTGTTCTCCACAAAGCCCGTCCCCCGCAAGGCGGACGGGCTTTTTCTTTCCGTGCCGGCGAACTTGAGTTCGCCATCAATCACGTCAACGGACCACCGAACGCGCGCCCGCAGTTTCCCCCTCTTGGGAGCAACAGAGCTGCCTTCTGGAAACCTTCAAACCGAAGAAATGAGCACGCTGAGCCTCTGAAAGCCTGAAGGAAAACGCCTCTCACCAGCCCTCCTCCGCTACGCTCGGAAAAGAGGTGGCTTTCCCGGCTTGCCACATGCTTTTTGACGGGTCGTCGGCCCTACTTCGCGGACCCCGAAATCCCCGGCACGGGCGCGGCCGCCTTGCCGCTGCCGACTACCCAGTCTTCTCCCACCAAGGCCGCCACCGTCGCGGCGATCTGCGATTGGGTGATGAGCGGCGTGTCGGAGCGTTCGCCCAAGGCCGGGGTGTCGGGGCCGATCACGGCCAGCCACATGTAGGCCGAGTCGGTCACGTTGCCGCCGTGGTTTTTCCAGGCGACGGGCGCGGGGCCGCGTCCGTGGTCGGTGGAGATGACGAAGGCCGTGCTGTCGCGGTATTCGGGCATGGACTGGACCGTGGTCCAGAGTTCGGCGAGGAAGGCGTCGAAGGCGCGCGCGGATTTCAGATAGCGCTCGTAGGCGCCTTCGTGCGCCCAGTCGTCGGTCTCGCCGTAGCTGATATAGGCGGCGCGGGGTTTGACGGTGCGGACGGCGTGGAGCGCGGCCGAACCGATGAAGGTGTCGGGCAAGACGCCGCCCCAGATGGTCTGGCCGCGCCGCGCGGTTTCATCCAGCACGGCAGGCACCTCCAGCCGCTTCGTGCCCTCCGGCACGTCGAAGCCGCTCCAGACCGGGAAGCCGGCGCGGGGCGCGTTGAGAATCCACGGCAGCACGTCCCAGTTCACCGCCGCCACGACGCGGCCATCGAAGCCGGGCCGACGGTGGAGCCATTCGAAGACGTTGGTGTTCGCGTTGAGCACCTTGTCGTTGCTGTCGATCTTCAGATCGGCGTAGCCGGTGAGGAACTCGTTGTAGCCGGGGTAGGAGAAGTTGCGGGTGTTGGAGACGCGGACGTCGGACTTCTTCGCACGGTTGCCCCAGAGCTGGCCCTGCTTGGCCACGGTGCCCCAGAGGAAGGGCAGCAACGTCTCGCGACGCGCTTCCGGCGTCGGCCGCCACCAGGCTTCGCGCGCGGCGTTGGTGTTGCCGAAGTTGCCATACTCCTTCGACAGCATCGGTTCATCCGCGCCTCGGAACACTTCCTCCCAACGCAGACCGTCGGTGGTGATGAGGAAGACGTTCTTGGTTTTGCGCTCCGCCGCCGAGGTGGAGCACGCGACGGCGACAGCGAAGAGGCCCAAGAGGATCGAGGATGCTTTCATGGAGTGGGAGAAGCTGTCCGCCGAAATCGCCCGTTTCCATCACGGGCGCGTGACGAAACGGGAACGACGTCGGGACAGGCTTGGAGCATTGCGGACGGAGAAGCGCCGGGAGCAAAGCCCCGATTTCGGGGGAGCAGGAATGGTAGGGCGAAGGCTCCCGCCGAGCCGCCAGGGCGCGAACTCCGTCAGGGAGAGCTTCACTGGCAACTCCCGGACACTCAGAAGTCGCCAGTGAAGCTGTCTCCGTATCTGAACGTCCTCCGACAGCTTGGCGGGAGCCTTCGCCCTACGTCGCGCTTCGCACTATCCTGCCTCACTCTCGTTCCCAACCGCTGATTTGCTCGTCCAGTTTTCTTATGAGGCGGCAAAATCATCAGCGATCAAAAACCGAATGCTCGTGCGACACCCCACATGACGGCTCTGAACAGAGCAATCAACCCAACACCCAGGACCGGATACCACCACTCCAACTTTGGATAGATTGGCATTAGCCAAAGCATGAATGCGCACATCAGCGCAACGGCGAACACCTCCAGAACCACCACGTGCAGCCATCGAAACGCACGGCCAGTGCATCCGTTCCACCACCCCACAACCTTGTCGGGATAAACGATCACGAGAGCTAACCCAAGTAGGACGTAGTCATACCAATCCAATTTGGAGCGTCCAAACCTCATGGAAATCTTCTATGCCACCTTGCAGTCCAAACTCAGCGACTGCGGCTACATGACGCGACGATTGCAACCGCGATGCCCCGCCGTCGGCAAGCCCGCAGGACTGCTTTCCTCGACTACCCTCTCATCCTCATCCTTTGCCCTGCGACGTCTGTTTTTCCGGGAGTGCGTTGCTGTGTGTTCATTGGTCCGGCGCTTTCTAGCGTGGCCATGAATAGAGGATGGGGACTGAGCACAACGTCGCGACGATTGCCCAACGGACCGCCTTGGGCAGGCCGGCTCCCAACGGAACGTCCTCCTGCGGCGAACGCGCCCACCATCGGATGCCTAGAGCCAGGCCCGCTGCGGTGATCGCGTTGATGAAAATGGGAAGCTCACGGGCAAGCGGAGAATCGAACCGGTTGATCCAGGAGAACGCGCCGATCGTGTGCCCCAGCGTGAACATGAGGCACACGGCCAGCGCCGGTGTCGAAGGCAGGAGCAGGATCATTCCGACAAACGCCAGCACCCAGACCGTCAAGCCGCCCACGTAGCTGGCGGGCCCCTGCATCAGCAGGAGGCGGAATCCGGGCGTGCCTTCGAGCACCCGTGACCGATCACCCTCCCAGTAGGC
>CBFGQE010000166.1:0-6954 GCA_965650815.1 uncultured bacterium | reverse complement strand
AGCGTGTGGCCGACGAGGTCGTGTGGCTCAAGGTCGGCCAGCTTTCCAAGATGATCGGCGCGTTCAAAGAGCGCGGCATCGCCCGCTGCGTGATGGCCGGGCAGATCGCGCCGTCGAACCTCTTCAATCTCCGGCCCGACCTCCGGGCAATGGGACTGCTCCTGCGGCTGAAGCAGAAGAACGCCCACAGCATCTTCGGCGCGATCGCCGACGAGTTGGCCAAGGACGGCGTCACGCTGATCGATGCCGTGCCGTGGCTGGTTCCGTTGATGCCGGCGGCGGGCTTTCGGATCGGCCGGGAACTTTCGGCGGAACAAAGCGAGGACGTCGCTTACGGCTTCCATATTGCGAAGGAGATTTCCCGGTTGGAGATCGGCCAGATCGCGGTGGTGAAGAATGGCACCGTGTTGGCGGTGGAAGGTTTCGAGGGAACGGATGCCTGCCTGACGCGTGGTGGCCAGCTGGCTGGAAAGGACGGCGGCGCGGTGGCGGTGAAGGTGGCCAAGGAACGCCACGACATGCGCTTCGACATCCCGTGCATCGGGGCCCGCACGATCCAAACCTGCGCGGACCATGGAGTGGCGGTGCTGGCCTTGGAGCCGGGCAAGACGCTTGTGCTGGAGCAGGAGGCGGTGGCGGAGCTTTGCCGGAAGCACAAGGTCACGGTCGTTTCCGTCCCGCCGCAGGTTCAATCTCCGTCTTAATCTTCTTCTTAATCTGACTCTGGATCGTTTCGGATGAAGCGGACTTGGCGCCCGCCCTGGGACCGGAAGACCAAGAGGAAGAGGATGATCAAGATCGAGACGAGGGACGACGAAGGGGGCTCCGGTGCCGCATTCCCGGGGCTGGCGGGCAAGATTCCCGGATGACAACCCCCGGCTGGTTTGTTATCGAAACCCCTCCTTTGCCCGGAAGCCCGGGTGAAAATTCACCATGCTGACCGCACACGAGCTGTTTGGATTCATGTCGCCCAAGTTGTCGGGCGACATTCTTTCGTTCGCCTTCGACGAGGAGCGCGAACTCTACAAGGCCGTCCTCGCCTCCGTGGCCGAGGCCCGCAAGCTTCGCCCGCAGTTCCTGGAGCGGAAGCCCCGGACCGAGCGCGACGCCGAGATCATCTCCTTCCTCAGCCGTCCCCGGCTGGACCTCGTGGCGCAGAATCTTCTCCGCACTTGGCTGGTGAAGAAGCACGGCAAGATGCTGGCCGACTTCCTCGACGCCCTGTCCATTCCCCACAAGGACGGCACGGTGGAGGATCTTCCCGAGAACGTGGACGACGCCAAGCTCAAGGCCGCCATCGACACGCTCCTCGCCAAGTATCCGCGCGAAGAGGTCGCCGTGTATCTCAACGCCTTCTACGCCATGAACCAGGTGTTCTGGCAGAACCTCAAGTCGGTCCTGTCCGACGATCCGCGCCTCCAGTTCGGCGCGTGAGCCGCCCCCTTTGTGCCCGCAGTGAGACCCGCAACCCTTTAGCCAAACAATGGAACCTACCGCAGACATCGCCGTCATCGGCCTGGCCGTCATGGGCCAGAACCTGATCCTCAACATGAACGACCACGGCTTCACCGTCGTGGCCTACAACCGCACCACCGCCAAGGTGGACGAATTTCTGGCCAACGAAGCCAAGGGCACCAAGGTCCAGGGCGCGCATTCGGTCGAGGAGATGGTCGCCAAGCTCAAGCGCCCCCGCCGCATCATGTGCATGGTCAAGGCCGGCGCGCCCGTGGACGACTTCATCAAGCAGGTCGTGCCCCTCCTCGAACCCGGCGACATCATCATCGACGGTGGCAACTCGCTCTACGGCGATTCCGACCGACGTGTGAAGGAACTCGAAGCCAAGGGCCTCCTCTACGTCGGCACCGGCGTGTCCGGCGGCGAGGAAGGCGCGCGTTTCGGCCCGAGCATCATGCCCGGCGGTTCCGAGAAGGCTTGGCCCTTCGTGAAGGACATCTTCCAGGGCATCTCCGCGAAGGTGGACGGCGGCGCGCCTTGCTGCGACTGGGTCGGCAACGGCGGTTCCGGCCACTACGTGAAGATGGTCCACAACGGCATCGAATACGGCGACATGCAGCTCATCTGCGAGGCTTACAGCCTCATGCGCGACGGCCTCGGAATGCCCGCCGACGAGATCGCCGCCGTCTTCAAGGAATGGAACACCGGCGAACTCGACAGCTTCCTGATCGAGATCACCGCCAACATCATGGCGAAGAAGGACGAGGACGGCTCCCCGCTCGTGGACAAGATCCTCGACACCGCCGGCCAGAAGGGCACCGGCAAATGGACGGTCATCGACTCGGCCAACCTTGCCCAGCCCGTCACCCTCATCGCCGAGGCCGTCTTCGCCCGCTGCGTCAGTTCCATGAAGGAAGAGCGCGTGAAGGCCGCCCGCAAGCTCAAGGGCCCCCGTCCCGCGATGGCCCAGGCCGCAAAGCCCGAGGCCAAGAAAGCGTTGATCAACGACATCATGAGTGCGCTCTACGCCTCCAAGATCGTCAGCTACGCGCAGGGCTACATGCTCCTCCGCGCCGCCGCCAAGGAATACGGCTGGAAGCTCAACTACGGCGGCATCGCCCTCATGTGGCGCGGAGGCTGCATCATCCGCTCCCGTTTCCTCGGCAAGATCAAGGAAGCATTCGACAAGAACCCGAAGCTCACCAACCTGTTGCTCGACGACTACTTCCGCGGCGAGATCAAGAAGAGCCAGAAGGGCTGGCGCAACGTCGTCTCCCTCGCGGTCAAGAAGGGCATCCCCGTGCCCGCCTTCAGCACCGCGCTGGCGTTCTTCGACAGCTACCGCAACCCCCGTCTCCCGGCCAACCTGCTCCAGGCCCAGCGCGACTACTTCGGCGCCCACACCTACGAGCGCGTGGACAAGGAACGCGGCGAGTTCTTCCACACGAACTGGACTGGCACCGGCGGCCGCGTCAGCTCCTCGACCTACAATGCGTAGGCCGTAGGCCGGTCATTCCTGCCGGCAGTCAGCAAGTCTTCACAAAACAAAAGGGCCGGAGCAATCCGGCCCTTTTTCTTTGCACAGTGAGGCGGGTTCCCCGTCAGCTCAGGGCGGCTCCAACTATTCCCAGCACGATCAGCAGCACCACGATGATCACGAGCACGACGACCACAGGCGAGGTGCGGTATTTGATGTGCGGGGTTTCGGCGATGACGCGCTGGTAGTCGGCGGAAAAGACGGTGGCTCCTTTCTTGGAGAGGAGTAGCCAGAGGATGTAGCCGTTGATCAGGGTGCCGATGGGGAAGCCGATCAGCCCGATGCCAGAAAGGATGCCAGAGGCGATCCGGGCCCACGGCTTCAGTTTTCGGAGAGCCAAGGCCACGACCAGCATGAAGGCTGAGATGCCCATGAACAGCACCATGGGCACAAGTGCTACCCAAACGGGTGGAGCGGTGGTTCCAGCTTGGTTGCCAGGCCGGGCAGTGGTCAAACCAGTGATGACGCCCATCAATCCGATGACGAGGAAGAGCCCAGAACTCAGCATGTAAAGCGTTCCAACGGATTTGATGCTGGCCTCGTGCTTGATGTGATCCTGCCGGATCTTTTCGGAAGTGCCGTCGCCGAGGATGCCTTCCTGGAGCTTCTGGAGGGCGACAGGTTTGCAGGCGGCGCAGACGAAGCCAGTGCCGAGCTTGACCATTTGGTCCTCGGAAAAGGCACGACGGCATTGGGAGCACACCAATCCAGCTCCGGCGGGTTGGTTGGAGGAAGGTGCGGCTTCGGCCAAGGGCTTCCATTCGGCCATCCCTTCACGCCAGACCAGAGTCTGTGGTCCGATGGTCCCTTGTTGGACGAGTTGGTCGAACGTGGCCGCATCGACCGGGCCAAGCTGTTCGTTGTTGAGGGAGTAATACCAGTTCATGGCTGCTGGGGCGGGCGTTTTGCCGCAGAAGATGTCGGAGAACGGAAGGCGGGACTCAACCGTTTTTTGCTGTGGCCAAAGGAGATGGGGGAACTGCGGGCTTTTGCGGCCAAGCTGGAGGAGGAGCCGTTTGCCGGGAGGGAGTGCCGCTTTGACTCAAGGGTGCAGGACAGTCTTCAGCGCGGGTGCCTAGATTTTGGGATGGATGTGGTGGGTTGTTAGTATTTGGTTTTCAGTATTTTGTGATTTTCTTGGCGGAAACGGGTCAAGACGGCGGTTGTTTTTCCGGGACAGGTTTGTTACAACACCATCCTGCCGATTCTTTATGAAACTCAACAAACGCAGCCGACTTCCGTCACTCGAAAAGGGCCAACTTTGGAAAATGGATGACAAGCACCTCGAAATCATGGAGGTGGGCAAGACGTTGACACATTACCGCCTGTTCTCGAACCAGAAGCGCGTTCCCATCAGTCTCGGCGGCATCCAGACCGTTCAGGACTTTCTGCGGAACAACAAGGCGGAGCTGATCCGGCAGGGTAATCCGCCGCCGGTGGCCAAGGCGAAAGCCGCCTGAGGCTCCTGCACGACAGCAAAGAAAGGCCGACAGGATTTCCTGTCGGCCTTTTTCTTTGGCGAAGACTCAGAGCAGCAGGCTGACCAGTCCACCCGCGAGCGCAATTGACCACAGGAGGGCCACGGCTTTGGGCTTGGAGAGACCGGCCCGGACGAGGCGGTGGGACAGGTGGTTGGTGTCACCGATCCAGAACGGCTTGCGGTTCAGGGTGCGCACCACCACCACTTGGGCCAGATCGACCAAGGGCACGACCAGCACGAGGAGCGGACTGAGCACGGCCATTCGGCGGGAGGTTTCCGGCGTGTAGAAATGCGGGGCGATGGCCAGCACGGCGAGCAGGAACCCAACCAGATGGCTGCCGGAATCGCCGAGGAAGGCGGTGGCCTTGGGGTAGTTGTGCGGCAGGAATCCGGCAATGGCCCCCGCGACGAGAAACGCCAGCGCGGCCACCAGATAATGCCCCCGGAACGCGGCGTGCAGGCCGAAACAAGTCGCGCCAATCGCGCCGATGCCGCCGCACAGGCCGTTCATGTTGTCCATGAAGTTCATCGCGTTGGTGAGGGCGAGGATCCAGAGCACCGTGATGGCGTAGCTAAAGACGGGGTTGTCCACGAAGAGATCGATCCTGGTGCCCGCTGCGGCGACGAGCGCCGCGATGAGGAACTGTCCCGAGAACTTCACCGCCGGGCCGAGTTCAAACCGGTCGTCCATCAGGCCCAAAACCAACATGCCTATGGCGCCGCCGACGATGCCTGTGAGCTGGAGCGCCCGTCGGCCGAAGCCATGGTTGAAGGCGTCCAAGGACGGGTTGATCGCGGCGGCGGCTACGGCCACCAGCAACGGAATCAGCAATCCGGTCAGCACGGCGAGTCCGCCGGCGAGGGGGGTGGGAACCGAATGGATTTTCCGATGGCCGGGATCGTCCACGAGATTCAGACGCTGGGTGAGGCGACGCCAAGCGGGCAGTGAGGCCCAAGCGCAGACGAATCCACCGACAGCGGCGGCGAGATAGTAGAGCCAGGCCGAGTTCATCGCGCCGAAGCGACTGGCCGGGAAAGCACCTCCCGGTAGAGGCGGTATTGCCGGTCCACCATCGCATCCACGGTGAACTCGTCGCGCACCAGTTCACGGCCCCGATGGGCGAGGCGGGTGCGGAGCTCGGAACTGGCCGCCAATTGGACCAAACGTTCAGCGGCGAGCGCCACTTGGCCGCGCGGAACGAGAAAGCCGGTTTCGTCATCGAGGCAGACTTCGTCCGCGCCGTCGAAATCGTAGCTGACAATCGGTTTCGCGGCGGCGAGCGCCTGGGGCAACACCCGGGGAAGCCCCTCGGGAAAGGTCGAGAGGTGTGCGAGGCAATCCATCAGGCCGACATGGCGCGGCACCTCTTCCGGCGCGACCAATCCGGTGAAGACGACCTTGTCGCCCAAGCCTTCCTGCCGGACCCGACCCTCGATCCGCGACTTGTCCGGACCATCTCCGACGAAGAGCAACCGGGCCCGGGGCACTTGGGGCAGCACGAGCTTGAACGCATCCAGCAAAGGGCCCTGGCCTTTGGCCGGAACGAAGCGCGAGACCTGGCCGATGATGAAATCGTCCGGGGAAAAGCCCAGGGCGATGCGGCGAGCGGGATCGTTGGTCGCGACAAGGAACGGGGCGACATCGAAGCCGCTGAAGAGCCGCGTGTAGTTCTCCGGACGGCCGATTCCCGCCGCGAGATAGATGCGGGCCATCGCCTGTGAAGAGCAGAGGAAGTGGTCCGTCACCTTGGCCGCGTGGCGTTCTGCGGCGGTGAAGACCGCGTTGGCCAACGGACCTTGGAAGGGGCCGAAGGCCGGTCCGTGGATGTGGTGGACAATGCGCCGCACGCCAGCGCGGCGGGCGGCGAGACGGCCGAGGATGCCGGCCTTGCTGCTGTGGGTATGGACGATGTCGGGCTGGAAACGCCTCAGGAGGCGGGTGAGCTTGAGCAGCGCGATCCAGTCCTTCCACGGATGCACGTTGCGGACGAGCTCCGGGACGATGGTCAGGAGGCCGGGCTGCTGGCTGACGCGGTGTTCGAGCGAGCCCTCGGGGCCGAGGGCGGGCCCGGCCACGAGGTCGCAGGCGACGCCGTGCCGGCTCATCAGCCCAAGGACGGAGGAGACGGTGTTTTCCTGCGCGCCCCCGACCACCAGCCGGGTGATGATGTGCGTGACGCGCATCGCTCGCCGCAAGGCTAGATCTTCTTCTTCAAATCGCCGAGGCGTAGCTGCATCAACGTGAACTCGCGGGTGCCCCGGGGAGCGTGCTTCAGATAGAGTTCGGCCTGTCTGATGGCTTCCTTCAGATCCCCCTGGATCTCCGCCACGCCCGAGAGACCGAAATAGGACTGGTAGATCGGTTTCTCGGCCGTGGTGAGGAGCAGTTCGTAGGCGGCCTTGGCTTCGGGGTAGCGCTGCATCTTGAAGAGAGCCGTGGCCTTGTTCTGGAGGGCCGAGAGGTTCTTGGGGTTCTTGGCGA
>CBFGQE010000165.1:0-6968 GCA_965650815.1 uncultured bacterium | reverse complement strand
TGCCGAAATGCTGTTCGCCGGTGTTGGTCAGCACCCAAGAGCCGCCGCTCTTCTTGAGCAGCTTGCCGCAAGGGTTCTTGGCCAGGAGCCCTTCGTCCACGTAGGTCACGTTGTAGGTGGCCTTGGACTTCAGCTCGGAGGCGGCCTTGGGCGTGAGGCGGATGGGCGTGCCGTTGAAGGTCACGGCGATCTCCCAGGCGGCGACGCCTTCCTTTTCGGCCACGGGGTTGCGGTCCACGAGCCGGGGATAGCGCTGGGGGAAGGGGAATTCGCGGTCGCGCACGACCACGCGGCACAGCTCGGGCTGGGAGCGGATGAAGCGGACGAGGCTGAAGTTCTTGCCCTCCCGCTGCTGGGCCTGGAAGACGGCGAGGGGATCCAGGCCGGTCATGTTCATCCCGTTCCAGATGCCGTGGTCGTTGCGCGCGCCGGGCATGTGCTTCTTGAACCAGGGGATGAAGGCCTCGTTGAGGAAGAGGGTGATCTCGAAGTGGAGATGGGCGCGGTCCTTGGCGATGGACTGGCTGGTGTTGCTGGTGCGGCCCATGACGGCGATGGCGTCGCCGGAACGCACCTTGCCGCCGACCTTCACGGTCTCCGGAATGGAGGCCAGATGGGCGTAGAGCGTGTAGATCGGCATGCCCTCGACGCCGTGCTGGAGCACGACGTAGTTGCCGTAGTTCGACAGGGCGGGTTTGCGGCTGATGTAAACGACGACGCCATCGGCCGCAGCAAAGACGAGGTCGGTGGGCTCGCCGCGCTTGTCCTTCTGGAGGCTGCGGATGTCGAGGCCCTCGTGGAAGCGATAGCCCTCCGACCGCACGCAGCCGAACATGCCGCTGCGCCAATCTCGGCCCGGCACCGGGGCGAAGGCTTCGGCCTCTTTGCCGGGAGCCGCGACCGCGAGATTGCCCGTGGGCAGACGGAACACCTGGGCGGGAACGAGGATGGGAAACAGCAGCCCTGCCAGCAGGGCCGCCGGAAACACCGCGCGGAACCGGCTCATTTGTTGTTCTGCTTCACCGCGTTGTTCAGTCCCCGCACGATCATCTCCGCCTCCTCGCGCGAGGCGTCCGGGGTGAAGACGAGGGAGCCGGAGGAGTTTCGCTGGCGCAGGACCGGGGCGGCCAGCCAACGGGATTCGCCCGGGTGGTCCTTCTTGCCGGTGGACCACGCGGCCAGGATGGCGAGGCGCTTGTCGCGGTTCGCGATGGAGATGGCCTCCAGCTTCATCTGGCCATGCCGGTCGAAGTTCAGCTTCAGGGAGAAACCGCCCGGAGTCTCCACCATCTCGGCCGAGACGAGGCTCATGTCGGTCAGGGCGATGTCCTGGTTGATGTTGATGGCTTCGCCGGAGCGGAAGGTGGCCTTGGGGCTTTGCTCCATGATGTTGCGGCGGCCCTCGATGTGGATGCGGAGGCTGGCGATCTGCTTCTTCCGTTCCTTCTCCTCCGTGGTCGAGCATCCGGCGGCCAGCAGGAGCGCCAGCACGGCAAAATGGAGGTTGAACCGCCAAAACCGCTTCATCATATTGCGGAACCACAACGAAGCCTCCGCACGTTGTAAAGAGACAACTATGAAGCAATCGAACAAAGTCCAGAAACGCAGCCGCCGCGAAGCCTATCTCAAGCGCAAGAAAGAGGCCGTGAAGGTGAAGAAGGCCGCCGCCAAGAAGGCGAAGTGACCGCTTCCAGCTTTCTCCAGGACCCGCCCAGAACACGGGCGGGTTTTTTGCTGCCCGGGGGCGCTAGAGCGCCGCGAAGGCGACCAGTTCCGCGCGCAGCCGTTCCACCGGCAGGCCGACCACGTTGCTGAAGGAACCGTCGATCCGTTCCACGATCAGTTCCCCGTGGTCCTGGATGGCATAGCCGCCGGCCTTGTCCAGCGGATGGATCTTGCAGAGGTAGCGCCGGATCTGCTCGGGCCCGAGCGGGCGGAACGTGACCTCCGTGCGGTCGGCGAAGATCCGCTGCCGGTGCCGCCGCAGATGGAGCAGGCAGACGCCGGTGACGACATGGTGGGTGCGCCCCTGCAGCTCGCCGATCATCCGCTCCGCCTCGGCGATGGACGCGGGTTTGCCGTAGAGCCTCGTGCCGAGCGCGACGAGCGTGTCCATGCCGATGACGAGGGAATCGGGGGACTTCTTGGCGACGACGCGGGCCTTGCGATAGGCGTTGAGCTGGGCGACCTCGGCGGCGGTGAGATCCTCGTTGTGGACTTCGGCCGCGTCGCTGGGCACGACCTCGAACGGCACTTCCAGTTCCTGGAGCAGCTCCGCGCGGCGCGGGGAGGCGGACGCGAGAATGATCGGCGGCAGGTTCATGGTTCCCGCCAAACTAAAGCGCAATTCGGAACGATGGTCCATGCCGCACTCAGGGAAGGGACAGAATTGTCCACAAGACCCCGGTTGCCCGGTTCCAGCGGAGTTCTCCCATGAAACGCGTCAGCAGCAAAAAGCCGAAGGCACAGGGCTTTGGAGGTTTTTTTCGAGGGGCCTGTGGAACCGATCCTGGCGACAAGTTCTCCAAAGAGCCCGTTTCGCCAAGCCCGGATGGAACGGGCCAGGCTTTGGGTCGTGGTCTCGAACCGCGCCCCCTGTTTCCGGCCGGACGCTTCACTGGCGGACTCACGAAATGCCGCGGTTCGCCACCCGGCGCAGCGTGTCTCGGTCTTTCGTGTCAGGGATGGCGGAGGGGCGGTTGGTTCGTCGGCGCTTCATCCGAGAGCTTTCCGGAGAACCATTTCAGGAACAGATGGGCCGGTCCGGTGAGGAGCAGGGGCATCCCGACGATCAAGGTCAGCAACCACAGCGGCGCGGGCATCCAGGTCTGGACGGCGGTGTCGCTGAGGCCGTGGACGTAGTTGACGTTCACCGGCACATGCGGGCCAGCCACGGAGTCGCCGGGCATGGGCAGGAAGAAGTAGCAGAAAAGCATCAGGCCCGTGGCCAGCACGGTCCACACCTTGAACCCGCGCCGGTCGTAGCCGAGGCGTTTCACGAGGAAGAGCAGCAGGAACGGCAGCCAGCCGTGGAAGAGCGACAGTCCGCGCAGGAAGCGGCTACGGGTGGTGTCGAACATGTAGTCGGTCATGCCGGTGAGCTTCAGCCCGGCGAACTGGCCGAGGAAGTCCACCACCCAGACCATCTGCGGCGCGAGGATGCCGGCGGCGGCGATGCTTGTAAGCAGGCGGCTTTCCCGCCACACGGCGACCAGCGCGAGGAACAGGGCGACGTCGCAGAAATAGAGGAAATTGGTCACGCCGTAGTTGGCCCAATAGACCGGGACGAGCACGGCCATGAAGGCGGTGTAGGCGAGCTTGGTCCACAGCGGGACGCGGCGACGCGGGACGGAGGGAGCGGCTGTGGCCGGATCGAAGGAGGCGATGTTGGTTTGCATCGCGGCGGACGTTGCCCGGGGCCGGAGCGGCGCGGGTAATCGTTAAATCCAGCGCGGCCATCGAAGGAGCCGATGCAGTGGAACGACCGATCCAAGATCGGCCTAAGCGGGCCGCCGCGAGCCTTGAGTCGGGGCAATTCGTCACTGGATTCGCCTGCGGCGGCTTCCTAGTGTTTCGCCCGCTTTGAAACCCGATTCTTTGCCCCAGACTCCGTCGCAGCTCGGCTACCGGATGCCCGCCGAATGGGAACCGCACACCGGCACCTGGTTCAGTTGGCCCCGCCCCGAAGGCATCAGCTTCCCGGACAAATACGACACCGTCCCGCCCGTCTATGCGGCCCTGATCAAGGAGCTGGTCCAGGTGGAGGACGTGAACATCAACGTCTGGCACGCGGAGATGGAGCAGTGGGTGCGCGGGTTGCTCGCGAAGGACGGTGTGCCGCTGGCGCGCGTCCATTTCCACCACTTCCCCGCCTACGAACCCTGGTGCCGGGACCACGGCCCGATCTTCCTCGTCCGGGACCAGGGCGGACGCCATGAGCGCGCGGTGGTGGACTGGGGCTACAACGCTTGGGGCGGCAAGTATCCGCCGTTCGACCTGGACGACGCGGTGCCGCAGCATGTCGCGAAGCTGCGTGGGCTCCCGCTCTTCTCGCCCGGCATCGTCATGGAAGGCGGCTCCATCGAGGTGAACGGCCGGGGCACGGTCCTTACCACCGAGGCATGTCTCCTCAACCCCAACCGCAATCCGCACCTCTCCAAGGCGCAGATCGAGCAGTATCTGAAGGACTACCTCGGCGCGTCGCACATCCTCTGGCTGGGCGACGGCATCGTGGGCGACGACACCGACGGCCATATCGACGATCTCTCGCGCTTCACCGATCCGAACACGATCGTCACCTGCGTGGAGGCGGACCCTCAGGACGAAAATTTTCCGATGCTGGACGAAAACCTGAAGCGGCTGCGGACGTTGAAGGACCAGGACGGAAAGCCGTTCCGGATCGTCGAGCTGCCGATGCCCGGCGTCGTAGAATACGACGGCCAACGGCTGCCCGCCAGCTACGCGAACTTCTACATCGCCAACCAGCGGGTGCTGGTGCCGACCTACCGCCACGCCAACGACGCCGTGGCCCTCGACATCCTCCAGCGGCTCTTCCCGGACCGGAAGGTCGTGGGCATCGATTCGATGGAGCTGATTTGGGGATTGGGTTCGTTCCATTGCATCAGCCAGCAGGAACCGGCCTGAGCTGACCCAGCCGGAAAGCCCATTCTGACGCAAATTGCCCGATTCTAGCAGAGTTGGATGGCTGAATCTTGCAGATGGCCTGATTTTGCGCTCGACGGCATTGGGTGTTTGGGGCGTCGTCTCCGAAAACAAGGAGCAAAGGAGAACGTTATGAGAGCTGTTTCTGCAAATCGAATTACCTTTGGGGGCTGGTTTGGGACAATTGGTCGGTTAACGGCGGTGTGCCAAGTCTTACTTGGGCTGGTAGCGTCGGCGGCGACGCTGATTCTGCCGCCCGGTGTTGAGAATACTGACGGCGGTGTGACCGGAGGCTCTGGTGTGTTGGATGTGCCGATCCGGCAGCAGATAGCCTACAGTGGAACCCTGTTCCCCACCGGGCCGATTTTGATCACCGAGATCCGATTCCGCCCGAGCGCATATTACGGCCAGGCCTTCAGCACCACCATTTCCAATCTTCAGTTGAATCTATCCACTTCGCAGGCCGTTCCCGAGGCTCTTTCGGGGAATCTCGCGGCGAATGTCGGACCGGACGACACGGTGGCTTTCCAAGGAACGAAGAGTCTGTCATCGGCTTTCTCTGGTCCGGTAGGAGGGGCCAAGGATTTTGATATAGCGCTCCCGTTTTCCCAACCGTTTTTGTTTGATCCCTCAGCCGGGAATCTCCTGATCGAAATCCGCAGCACTGCAAGCGATGCGCCCGTTTTCATCGATACTTCGTCGGCGGTTGGGAATGGCGGCGGCCGGGTGTTCGGGTTGGCCTATGATGCCACGGCGGGTAACGCCGACGCCGGGAGCGAAGTGGTTCAAATCGTCTATTTGACCGAACCGGCAACACCCGCTGCGCCGATCTTGGTTGCTTCTCCGAAGGGGACGACCAATCGGGTCGGTGATTCCGTGGTGCTTTCCGGGAATGTGTTCGGGACTGCACCGATCTCTTTCCAGTGGTTGCGCAACGGGGTTTCGATCCCTGGGGCGACGAACCAAGCGCTTGAATTGGCGGGACTCGATCCGGGCGATTCGGGGCTCTATTCCTTGGCCGCCTCCAACTCGCTGGGAGGCGTGGTATCGGCTGCGGCATCGGTGCTGGTGCTGAACCAATCGGGTGTGGTTGCGCCCAAGGAGTATGCTAGTGCATCCGGAGAGACAGTCTCGGGATTGTTTACAGATGCAATTCGATTGCAGGGATTGTATGGGGCCAGCCATTTCCCCGAGCATCCAATTCATATCACTTCGATCCGGCTGAGGCCTAGTTCTGGGATTGGGGCCCCGGTATCCACTGTTCTTCCCAGCTTCAAGCTGACAGTGTCCACCACTGAGAAGCAGCGTGGTGGGTTGAGTGCCGTCTATGCCGAGAATGTGGGAACCGATGTTAAAACCGTATATGAAGGAAGCCTGCTATTGACGACGGCAAATACGACTTTGTCGAATGGCACCAAGGCGTTCGATATTGAGATTCGGTTTAATGCTCCTTTCATCTATGATCCGAGCAAAGGCAATCTCCTCTTGGATTACTTGAGGTCCACTACAAGCACTGGAGGTCAACTATGGATCGATGCCGCTGTTGCTGGGTCCGATCTGTCTCGCGTGTTTGGCAGCGCTTCTTCGCAAACTGCTGCTGCTGCGGACAGTTGGGGGGAAGTCCTTGAAATCATCTATTTGACGGAGCCTGAAAACCCCACGCCGCCGATGTTGCTGACCCAGCCGGTTGGCAGCACCAACGAGATCGGCGCGTCCACGATGCTCTCTGTCACTGCGTTCGGTTCGTTGCCTATGCGCTACCAATGGAGCAGGGATGGAAGTCCTATCAACGGAGCAACCAACGCATTGCTCAATTTGGATAACCTGCGGCTAGATGATTCAGGTAGCTATCAAGTGGAAGTCAGGAATCATCTGGGAGCGGCTACAAGCAGCAATGCGATGGTAGTGGTGTTAGTGCCGGATTGTGCTCCGCCTTCTGCAGGAATCGTTGGGTGGTGGAAAGGGGAAGGCAATGGAGTGGATCAAGTGGGTGCTGGGACAGCGACACCTAGCCAAGGCGTCTCCTATGGACTGGGCAAGGTAGGTTCCGGATTTGTGTTTCATGATGGACAGGATGTAGTTGTGGTTCCAGCTTCGGAAATGCTCGATGTTGGTCGCTACGAAGGATTTACGATCGAAGCATGGATCAATCCTTCCACCGATGCGCTGATGCCCATAATGGAATGGGAGTGGACGGCTGTAGGATTAGAGACAGGAGTCCACCTTTGGATCAACAATGGAGGTCCGGGAACACTATATGCGAATCTCATAGATACAAGCAGTGCTGGTCATGCCATCGTGTCAGG
>CBFGQE010000164.1:0-6991 GCA_965650815.1 uncultured bacterium | reverse complement strand
GACGATCTGGTCCTCCGGCTGGGACAACAACTGCGTGGGAACCTCGACCGACAGCCGCGCCACTTCGGAGGTGGCCACGCCCCAACGGTTGCTGACCACGACCGAATAGACTCCGGCATCGGCCGGTTCCACGGAAGCGAGGCGGAGCGTGGGGGAATTTTCGCCGGGAAGGAGTTGGCCGTCCTTGGACCACGTGTAATCCAGCGGCGCATCGCCGACGGCGAAGGCGTTGAGGTCGAAACGGTCTCCCAGCTTTGCGACGGATGGCCCCATTCGGTCCACGAAACGAACGCCCCCGCCTCCCAGTGCCGCCAAGACGCGTTGGCCCGAAGCGCCTAGATCAATCACGTGGGACAACCCGGCGGGCAGATTCGTGATCGAGCTGATGGCACCCCAGGCGAACACCCGGCCGTCGTTCCGGAGAGCGACGACATTCCCGTCCAGAGCCGCGATGTCCACCAGGTTGCTGGCTTCGGACGGAGGTTGCTGGGTCAGCGAGGTCAGGGCGCGGCCCGATCCGGTCAGCAGGGCGATTGTGTTTCCGCTGACGGACAGCGCGGCGATGTTGGTTCCGGAATGAACCGGCACGGCGGGTTGAAGGCCGAGCGTATCCAGCTTCCACCAAACGACCGTGCCGTCCTTGCGCAGGGCCACGAAGTTCGCCTGGTTCGGTCCGCTGGCCAGAGCCTTGAGCCCCGCGAGCCGGACCGGCGGGCCGTTGGTGGCGGGCCACGTTCCGGAGAACGACACGTCACCGTCCGCTCCCAGAATCCCGAGCACATATCCGAAGGGGGAAAAGCCCGCGACATCGGCGAACCCGACCGCATTGGACACTGCGCCAACGTCGAGATTGGCCCCGGCATTGATCGTCGAGAAACGGGCGAGCGTGCCGTTCGTGCGCCACGCCATGACCAGGTTGCGGCTGGAATGGGAGATCCCCGCAAAGCCCTGCCCGGCCAGTTCAACGGCGTTGGTTCCCGTGGGTGCATTGAGGCCCCAAGCCGTCAATGAACCGTCTTCTCTCAGACCGTAGGCGACCGACGGCGCACCCAGTTGGGAACCGACAATTTTCGCCACATTGGTGACCGATCCGGGGACCTGGGAAACGGACGAGGGGGCACCCCAAGTGACGACATTGTTGCCGCGTGGACCGGAACGGTCCTCCACCGACACCCGCGCCACCAACCCGGTGATCGACCCGAGCGCGTTGCTCACCATCACGCTGTAGTCTCCGGCGGCGTCGTAACCGATCCACGGCAGGCGCAGATTGGGCGTGTCGCTGTCAGGCACGGGCGCTCCGTCGTGGAACCATTGATAGGTCAGGGGCGGTGCGCCGACGGCGAAGGCGTTCAGCGCGATGTCGGCCCGGTGCGCCGTCTCCACCCGGCCCATCGTGTCGATGAAACGGGGCGCGCCATCGCCCACGGCGGCGACCGTGGTGACGGCCCCGGCGGCGATGGCCACCACGTTCGAAAGTCCTGGGGGGATCCGATCCTGCGAATAGGCGTTGTTTCCCCAGGTGAACACGGTGCCGTCGTTGCGCAGGGCCACGGCGTGGAGAAAGCCGGCGGCGATGGCCACGATGTTGGTGGCTGCGGTCGGGGGATTGGTGATCCCGTAGTCGGGAGCGCCCCAGACACGGAGCGTGCCGTCGCCGAGCAGCGCCATCGCGTAGTTGCCGCTCCGCGCGATGTCCACCGCGTTGGCCTCCGGGAACAAGGCGGGAGGATTGGTCAGGAAACTTTGACCCTGACCCCAGGCCACCGGCATTCCGTCGCGTCGAAGGCCAAGCGCGTAGTTCGGAACGGAGAAATTTCCCGTGGTGTGGCTCAAGGCCAGTCGAGCCAGATTTGTCGCCCGAGGCGGGACGTTGGTGATGTAGTTCTGGACGGAACCCCAGAAGACCACCCTTCCGTCGTCGCGCAACGCGCCGACATAGCCCGGACCAGCCTGGATCGAGACCAGGTTCGTTGCTGACGCCGGAGCATTGGTCAAGCTGGCCGCCGTGGTGGACCAGACCCAGGCGCGGCCATTGGTCGTGATGCCCGCGTTGTAAGTGCCCGCCACCAACACGTCCGCGAGATCGGGCAGCTCGTCCCGCAAACCGGATGGCCCCAATCCCCATTGGACCACCCGTCCATCGGACCGCAGTGCGGCAATCTGTTCGGATGTGCCGGACTTCTGGCCCACGGACAATCGGACGATGTTGCTGGCTGCTGCCGGAGTTGAAGGCGCTCCGCTCACGCCGCCCCAAGAGACGGCATTGGTCCACTGCGCCGAAGCCGTGGTGCCGAGAACGAGCACGGCGAAGCCTGCCCAAATCCGTCGAAAGCAACCGGTCCCTTGGTGTCTGTTGAATCCCTGTTTCACGTCTTTCCTCCTAGATTTGCAGTGTGGGTAGCAGTGCCTTCGGCCCGTGGCAAGAAACGGCTGGTGAAGACTCTCCGCTTGCCGCGTTTTTGCCCGCCCCCTAGAACCCTCCGCGATGTCGTCCACCGCCACCCGCGCCGGAGCCCGTCGTTCCAAGCAGAGCTTCGACCTCCAGTCCTACGTCGCCGAACGCACCGAACAGGTGAACGTGGCGCTCAACCTTTTCCTCCCCACCGAGAAGACCGCGCCCGCCACGATCCACAAGGCGATGCGTTACTCGCTTTTCGCCGGCGGCAAACGCATGCGGCCCGCCCTGACCCTCGCCGCGGCCGAGGCCTGCGGCGGCGACATCGCCGAGGCCATGCCGCTCGCCTGCGCGGTCGAGTGCATCCACACCTACTCGCTGATCCACGACGATCTGCCGGCGATGGACAACGACGATTTCCGTCGGGGCAAGCCGACGAACCACAAGGTCTTTGGCGAAGGCATCGCGGTGCTCGCCGGCGACGCCCTGTTGACCCAGGCCTTCGAGATCGCCGCGCAGTGCCGCACCTGGAAGCGCTACGACATGCGGCAGATCATCCTCGAGATCGCCAAGGCCTCGGGCTCGCTCCAGCTCATCGCCGGGCAGGTCGCGGACCTCGAAGGCGAAGGCAAGAAGCTCACCAAGGCGCAGCTCGAATACATCCACGAGCGGAAGACTTCTGCGCTGCTTTGCTGCTCCGTCCGCCTCGGCGGCATGAGCGCGAACTGCACGCCCAAACAACTGGAGGCGTTGACCGAGTTCGGCTACTGCGTTGGGCTGGCCTTCCAGATCATCGACGACATCCTCGACATCACCCAGACGACCGAGCAGCTCGGCAAGACCGCCGGCAAAGACACCACCGCGCAAAAGGCGACCTACCCGAGCATCGTGGGCTTGGAGAAGTCGAAGAAGATCGCCCAACAGCTCACCGACCGGGCGTTCCAGGCGCTGACCGTCTTCAAGGGCAAGGCCGTGGCGCTGGAGGCGCTGGCGGAGTATCTGCTGAAGCGGGATCGGTGACGGGCGAGGGAAACGCCGAACATTCAACGCTGAACGCTGAACTCCGAAGGAAGGCAACTGCCCCCGATTCGACGTTGGGCGTTGAACGTTGAGCGTTCAATGTTTCCCCATTCCTCCGCCCCGCCCATTGAATTTTGCCGCCCGTTCCGCAACCCTCCGCGCCGTGCCGAATCAGAAGCCCAAACCTCCGACCCTGCCGCTGGTCATCGCCATCGATGGTCCCAGCAAAAGCGGCAAGGGCACCGTCTCGCTGGAACTCGCCCGGCACTACGGGTTCTACCACCTGGACACCGGCGCGATGTATCGCCTGCTCACCTGGCACTGCCTGTTGACCGGTGTGGACATCGGCAAGCCCGAGGCCGTGCTCAACGCCTGCCTCACATGGAAGACCGAGCTGGTGGCCATCGACCACGAGATCCGGCTGACGCTCGACGGAGAGTTTCCCGAGACCGAGATCCGCGGCGCGACGGTCAGCGAAAACGTGGCCAAAGTGTCCCCCATGCCGGCCGTCCGCATCTGGATGATCCGCAAGCAGCGCGAGTGCATCCGCTTCGGCAGCCTGGTGGTGGACGGGCGCGACATCTGCACGGTCGTGTTCCCGGAGACGCCGTTCAAATTCTTCCTCACCGCCGACGAGGCGCTGCGCGAGAAGCGCAGCCTGCGCAAGGGCGAGGTGGCGAACATGAAGGACCGCGACGCGCGCGACACGCAGCGCAAGGCTTCGCCGCTGGCCCCGGCCTTCGGCGCGGTGATCGTGGACAACACGCACGACCATCCGGACGTTACCGTGGCGTTCATGAAGGCGCACATCGACTACAAGCGGCAGCAACTCGGCCTGTGAGCGCGCGTCTCGCCATGCCCACCGTCATCGCCATCGACGGCCCCAGCGCCAGCGGCAAGAGCACGAACGCCCGCCGCGTGGCCGCCGAGCTCGGCTACGTCTATGTCGATACCGGCGCGATGTATCGGGCCTTCGCCTGGTTCTGCGTCGCCAGCGGCGTGGACCTGGAAAAGCCGTCGGCCATCGCCGCCGCGCTGAACAAGTGGAAGCCCCGGCTGATGTGCGTGGACAACCAGGTGCGCCTGCTGGTGAACGGTTATTTCCCGGAGAAGGAGATCCGCACCGCCGAAGCGACCGCCGCCGCGTCGAAGGTCGCCGCCGTGCCCAAGGTGCGAGACTGGATGAAGAAGGCGCAGCAGGACTGCGTGCAGTTCGGCGACCTGGTCATGGAAGGCCGCGACATCGGCACGAATGTTTTTCCGGACACCGACTTCAAGTTCTTCATCGACGCCTCGCGCGAGGAACGGGCGCGACGCCGCGAGGCCGAGGGAGTGAAGGACGATCTGGCGCAACGCGACCGCCGCGACAGCCAACGCGCGGCCGCGCCGTTGATGCCGGGCCTCGGCGCGATGTTCATCGAGACCACGGGACAGACGCCGGAGCAGACCACGGGCTTGATCGTGGCCGAGGTGCGTCGGCGGCAGGGGGAAACGGGCGCGGCGCGATGAACCTCAGCTACCGCATCGCCTGGTGTGGCTTCCGGGTGCTCTACGGCGTGTATTTCCGCCGTCGGGTCCGGGGCGCGGAACACGTGCCGCTGCAGGGGCCGGTGATCCTGGCCTCGAACCACGCCAGTTATCTCGACCCGCCGTTGGTCGGCTCGTCGTTGCCGCGCGACATCAACTACCTCGCCCGCGAATCCCTGTTCCGCTTCCCGTTGGTCGGCGCGATCCTGCGTTCGTGGAATTCCGTGCCGGTGGACCGCGACGGCGGCGGTGCTCGTGGACTGAGGAACATCCTCGACCGTTTATTGGCCGGTGGCGGGATCATCCTCTTCCCGGAAGGCACGCGCACGACGGACGGAATGCTCAAGCCCGCCCGCAGCGGCATCGGGCTGACCGTGATCAAGTCCGAGGCTCCGGTCGTGCCGGTGCGCGTCTTCGGCACCTACGAAGCCTACGGACGACACATGAAGTTTCCCCGGCCCAAGCGGCTCTCGGTGGTCTTCGGCAAGCCCATCGACTTCTCCGCCTTGCGCGCCGAGGCCAAGACCTGCTCGAAGGATCGTCTGAAGGTGATCTACCAGGAAGTGGCCGACCGGATCATGGCCGAGATCGCCGCGCTGAAGGCGCCCTGAACACGAAGGGATGGACGCTCCGGTCGAGCAGGGAGACCGGAGCCGGAGGGAATTCCGGCGGTTCCGCCGCGCGTGCGGCGCGGGAGATGGCGGCTCAAGCTTTGGCCGTGGTTTCGGTCTGGAGCGTCCGGCGGTGTTCCTCCGCGAGGGCGAGGAGCAGGTCGTTGCGGGAGACGACGCCCAGCAGGTGGCGGGTTTCGGGGTCGAGCACGGGCAGGCGTTCGACGGGATGGGTGGCGAAGCCGGCCAGGGCCTCGGCCAGCGAGGCGTTGGGCGGGATGGAGGGGAAGGCGGTCTCCATGATGTCGGCGGCGATGACGACGGTGGCCATCTCGGGCTCGTTCAGGAACGGCTTGACCGCCGCGAGGGGCACGACGCCGCAGAATGCGCCGGAGGCGTCGAGCACGTAGAGGTTGTTGATCCGCTGGGCGAGGAAGACCTTGGCGATCTGGTCGAGCGGGGCGGTGAGCGCGACGCGCGGGGGATCGGGGCGGACGAGCTGGGAGACGGACACGACGCGGGGGCCGGGTTCCGACTCCTCCTTTCTCCGCAGGAACTCCTGGTAGAGCGACGGGCGGTCCGCGCCGCCGGCGGTGAACCACGCGACGGTGCTGGCGAGGAGCAGCGGCAGCATGATGTCGTAGCTCAGGGTCAGCTCGAAGATCATGGCCACGGCCATGAGCGGGACGCGGGTGGCGGCGGCGAGGAACGCGCCGGTGCCGACGAGCGCGAAGGCGCGGGGATCGGCCGCACCCTGGGGCCAGAACTGGTGGACGCCTTCGCCGAACAGATAACCGAGGCTCGCGCCCATGAAGAGCGTGGGCGTGAAGACGCCGCCGACCGCGCCGGAGCCGAAGCTGGCGGAGGTGGCGAGCCATTTGCAGAGGCCAAGAACCAGGAGCGCGAACCCGGCCTTTTCACCGTGGAAGATCCCGGTGATCACGCTCTGGCCGTTGCCGCAGACATCGGGCACCCAGATGGCGATCACGCCCACGATGAGGCCGCCGAGGCCGAGCTTGGCCCAGCCGGGGACGGGCAGGCGGGAGAAGGTTTCCTCCGCGCGGCGCAGGGTGCCGATGAAGCCGGGGCCGGCCAGTCCGGCGATCATTCCCAGAACGGCGTAGGGGAAAAGCTCCCAGGCGGAGCCGAGGGAGAAGTCCATGCCCGCATACAGCGGCTGGGCGTCGCCGGAAATCCGCACCGCGACCATCGCGGCCACCGCGCCGACGACGAGCGGGCCGAGGGTCTCCATCTGGAGGCTGCCGAGGACGATCTGCGCGACGAAGAGCGCGCCGGCCACGGGCGCGTGGTAGGCGGCGGCGATGCCGGCGGAAGCGCCGCAGGCGGCGAGGAGGCGGAGACGTTGCTCGGACCATTTCATGCCCCGGCCGACGAGCGAGGAGACCATCGAGGAGAGCTGCACCATCGGGCCTTCGCG
>CBFGQE010000163.1:0-7009 GCA_965650815.1 uncultured bacterium | reverse complement strand
GGACGCATTAAACGCTTTCTCCAGTTTGTTCCCGAGACAAAGCAGGAAGCACTTGAACTCCGGCTTTGACCGAGTTCACCAAGAGTTTTCACGAGGGTTGAAATGAACAAAGAATTGTCCCCCAAACAGCGCGACGAGTTGTTGGCCGCGTTGAAAGCCCGGTTTGACGCGAACAAGGCCCGTCACCAAGGTTTGGTGTGGGCCAAGGTGCAGGCGCGGTTGGAGACCAAGCCGGACAAGCTGTGGTCGCTCGCGGAAATGGAACGCACCGGCGGCGAACCGGATGAGGTGGGTCACGATAAAAGTCGGGCGAATACATTTTCTTCGAGGGCTCCGAATAAACGCCGGCCGGCCGCCGCAGCGTGCGTTGCGACCGCCAAGAGCTGGATGTCGTCCACCAGACGCGGAGCAACCTCTTCGGCTGAAGCGGCCCGTTCAGGCCGGAGTTCTTCGCCCAATTGGAGTGGAGCAAGGGGTTGTGGGCGGCCGCCACGCCCGATTTTCAGATACGGCACGAAGAGGAAGATCATGGGTTGGCTGTGAATCTGGCGATGATCGGTTGGCGCGGAGGCGGGGTGGACAGGCTTCTGGGTCGGAATCTTGGTCTGGAACGAAACTTCGTTCGGACCTGTCGAACCTTGGAATGAAGCCAACGAAGGTTCTTTCATCGTGAACGAACCTTCGATCAAACCAAACGAGGTCTCGTTCGGGGCAAAGGAAGTCTCGGTAAAGGCGAAGGAAACCTCGACAGCGATGAACAAAGGTTCGTTGGTCGCAATCGAACCTTCGTTTGGACCGAACAAGATCAAATCTCTCCCGGACGAACCTTGGTTTGGAGCAAAGGAAGTTTCGTTGGCCCTGAACGGACTTTCGATGGGGACAAAGGTTGTTTCGTTCGGAGCCAATGAACCCGGGCAAAGGCGGTTCAAAGCGGCAAATTCGATCCGAGCCCGGAACGGTTGCGGAAAGTCGTCCCTGCGGAGCTCCCAATGAACGGGGCACCGGGTTTGGCGGCTGCGCGGGAAGAGGCGCGGCGGATTCGCTCTTTTCGTTGGATGGGGCTGGGTTAAAACGACCGCGTGATTCCGTCCGCCGAACATCTGCACGACCTGCTGAAGCGCACCTTCGGCTACGAGTCGTTCCGGCCGTTGCAGGAGGCGATCATCCGCGACGTGTTGGCGGGGAAGGACGTGTTCGCGGTGCTGCCCACGGGCGGCGGCAAGTCGCTCTGCTTCCAGTTGCCGGCCTTGGCGCGGCCAGGGCTGACGGTGGTGATCTCGCCGCTGATCGCGCTGATGAAGGACCAGGTGGATGCGCTCCAGTCGGTGGGCGTGGCGGCGACGTTCCTCAATTCGTCCCTGGCTGCGGAGGAGTCGCGGAGCCGGTTGCGCGGACTGCACAACGGCGAATTTCGTCTGCTCTACGTGGCTCCGGAGCGGCTGCTGCTCTCCGGGTTCCTCGAGGATCTCAAGCGCTGGGGGGTGACGCTCTTCGCGGTGGACGAGGCGCATTGCGTCAGCGAATGGGGGCACGATTTCCGGCCGGAGTATCGGCAGCTCTCCACCTTGCGCGGACAGTTCCCGGACGTGCCGATGATGGCGTTGACCGCGACGGCGACTGAGCGGGTGCGGGCGGACATCAAGGAACAGCTCCATCTGCGGGAGCCGGCGGAGTTCGTCGCCAGCTTCAACCGGCCGAACCTGAACTACCGCGTCAGCGCCAAGGCCGGGGCCTACGACCAGATCCTGGAATTCGTCCGGGCGCGGCGCGGCGAATGCGGGATCATCTATTGCCAGGCGCGGAAGACGGCGGAGTCGATGGCGGCGAAGCTCAGCGCGGACGGCATTCCTTCCGCTCCGTATCACGCGGGCCTGGAAGGTCCAGAGCGGACGAAGAACCAGGAGGCTTTCCTGCGCGACGAGGTCCGCGTGGTCTGCGCGACGGTCGCGTTCGGCATGGGCATCAACAAGCCGAACGTCCGCTTCGTCATCCACTACGATCTGCCCAAGAACATCGAGGGCTACTACCAGGAGACGGGCCGCGCGGGCCGCGACGGTTTGCCGAGCGAATGCCTGCTGCTCTTCAGCCCCGGCGACCGGGTGAAGTATTCGCAGTTCATCGACGAGAAGACCGATCCGAAGGAGCGCGAGATCGCGCGGGCGCAGTTGGAGCAAATGGTCCACTACGCGGAATGCTCCTGCTGCCGGCGCGTGGAACTGCTCGGGTATTTCGGCGAGACCTACACCGGTAGCCGCCGAGGTGACGAGGCGGATGGCGACGATGACAGCAAGGTCCGCCTTCTTACGGCGGCGGCTACAGACGGTGCCAACTGCGGCGCGTGCGACAATTGCCTGTCGCCGCGCGAGACGTGGGACGGGACGGTGGCGGCGCAGAAGTTCCTCTCCTGCGTCTATCGCATCCGGCAGAAGAGCGGGTTCGGCGTCGGCATCCAGCACGTCGTCGAGGTGCTGACCGGCGCGGCGACGGAGAAGATCCGGCGCTTCGCCCACGAGACGCTGACGACCTACGGCATCGGCAAGGAACACGGCCGGGCGGAATGGGCCGCCCTGGGCCGCGAGCTGGTGCGGATGGGTTTCCTTCAGCAGAACGCGGAGAAGTTCAACACGGTGGAGCTGCTGCCCGAGGGCATGGCCGCGCTGAAGGATCGGCGACAGATCTTCCTGACGCGTCCTGTGGCGGTGCCCGAGGCCGGGCGTCGTCGGGAAGGGGAGATCGCCTGCGACGAGGCGCTGTTCAACCGGCTGCGCGGACTGCGCAAGCGGTTGGCGGACGAGCGCGGGTTGCCGCCCTACATCGTCTTCTCCGACGTGGCGCTGCGGCAAATGGCGCGGCTGTATCCGCAGAGCGAGGAGGATTTCTCGCACGTCAGCGGCGTGGGCGAACGCAAGCTGCGCGACTACGGCCAGATCTTCCTCGCGGAGATCGCGGACTTCCTGGAGACGAATCCGCGGCAGGCCTTCGCCGACGAATCGTTCGTCCGCAGCCCGGCACCGGCGCGCGGGGCGTTGAGCGACACGGTGCGGGAGACGCTACACTTCTGGCGACAGGGCAAGAGCGTGGAGGAGATCGCCAAGCTCCGGGGCGTGAAGGACGGGACGATCTACGGCCATCTCGACGACGCGCTGCGCGGCGGCGAGGACATCGGCGCGGAACGGCTCTTCGACGAGCAGGCCAAGCAGGACATGGCGGCGGCCTTCGCGAAGTTCGGCTTCGGCAACCTGGGCGGGGCCAAGGAATACCTCGGCGACCGCTATTCCTACGGGCATCTGCGGGTGTATCGGACGATGGCGCAGAGGTCTTCCTGAGGATCTCCGCGGTGTCCCTTGGGCGTTGAGCGTTGGATGTTCTACGTTTTGCCTTGGTGAATTTCGCCGTATTGCCCCCCTTGCGCCCTGTGGCAGACTCGCCGGACATGAAACAGAAGGCTCCTGTTCCAGTGACCGTCCTGACCGGCTTCCTCGGCGCCGGCAAGACGACGCTGTTGAACCACATCTTGACGCAGAACCACGGCTACAAGTGCGCGCTGATCATCAATGAATTCGGCGCCGTCTCCATCGACAACCAGATCGTCGTCGGCGCGGACGAGGAGGTGGTGGAGCTGAACAACGGCTGCCTTTGCTGCCGCGTCCGGGGCGACCTGATCAAGAGCCTGGAGAACCTCTTCAACAAGCCGCGCCGATTCGACTACATCATCGTCGAGACCACCGGCCTGGCCGATCCGAGCCCCATCGCCCAGACCTTCGGCCTGCCCGACCTGCGCGACAAGGTGCGGCTCGACGGCATCGTCACCGTGATCGACGCCCGCCACATCGAGAAGGAGCTGATGGACACGCCCGAGGCCAAGCCCCAGATCGGCTTCGCCGACGTGCTGCTGCTGAACAAGACCGACCTCGTCTCGCCCGAGGAGCTGGAGCGCGTGGAAGCCCGCATCCGCCGCATCAACCCCCTCGCCAAGCTCCACCGGACCGAGCGTTCCAAGATCGATGTCGGCCTCATCCTGAACGTGAAGGCCCGCGAAGTCCTCGCCCCGCTGAACCTGCCCAAGAAGAGCGGCTTGAGCCTGACCAGCGACGGTCCGGCCTTGAGCGCGGACGCGGCCCATCACCATCACCACGACGAGTCGGTCGGTTCCTTCTACTTCACCGACGACCGGCCGCTCGACATGAAGAAGACCGAGGCGTGGTTGAGCGAGGTGTTGACCGACTTCGGCGAGAACATCTACCGCAGCAAGGGCGTGCTGAACATCAAGGGCTCGGCCAAGCGCATCGTCTTCCAGGCCGTGCAGCAGATGAGCGAAGCCGCGCCGGACCGGCTGTGGAACCTCGGCGAACAGAAGACCACGCAGCTCGTCTTCATCGGCAAGGACCTGGACGGCGAGAAGCTCAAGCAGGGCTTCGAGGGCTGCATCGCCAACTGACGGAGACCGCCATGCCCATCTACGAATACGAGCTCTGCGACGGCGCGAAGTGCGCGGCCTGCGGCACCGGGTTCACCCTGCGCCGCCCCGTGACCGCGCCGCCGTTGACCAAGTGTCCCGCCTGCAAGAAGCCGGTGCGGAAGATCATCTCCGGCTTCAGCACCCCCACCAAACTGAAGCCCCTCTCGGTTTCCGACGCGAAGAAGGCCGGCTTCACCGTGCTGAAGAAGATCGGCAGCGGGGAATACGAGAAGCAGTAGGGCGGCGGGAGGCGGTTTCGAACCCGGCGGCGACTTCGGTTCCGCTCCCGAATCCCTCCGCTCGGAAGTTTTGGCCCGCCGGAGCTCTTCTCTCCGGCTCACTCCCCGTTCCCGCAGAACGAGGAGCGAGGGGGCGCGGATGCCGGAGGCCGGCCTTTCCTTCCGGATCGAAGGCAGGCAGAAGGGGCGCGGTTTTTTTTTCATGGACCGCTTGTTTGAAATCTCCAGAGGACTGCACATCGTGGCCGGGATGGTGGCGTTGTTCATCGGGCCATTGGCCATGGCCACGGTGAAGGGCGGGCGGTGGCATCGGCGGTGGGGGAAGATCTATTTCTGGGCGATGGCGGCGGTGGCGGCGACGGCGGCCGCGATGTGCTGGCTGCGGAGCGGGCTATTCCTCTTCCTGGTGGCGGTGTTCAGCTTCTACCTGGCGTTGACGGGCTACACGGTGCTGCGGCGGAAATCGGCCGAGGTGCGGGCCAGCGCGGGGGATTGGGTGGCGGCGCTGGCGATGTTGGCGGCAGGGGCTGGGCTGGTGGTGTCGGGAGCGTGGATGGGACCGGAGAGCGGGGGAAGGTGGGTGCGCTGGGTGTTCGGAGGAATCGGCCTGGCGCTGGGCGGGAGCGAGGCGTGGCATTTCCTTTGGCCATCGAAAGATCCCCGGGCGTGGTTCTACGCGCACATGACGCGCTTCCTCGCGGCCTACATCGCGACGGTGACGGCGTTCGCGGTGGTGAATTTCACGGCGGTGCCGGCGGTGTGGCGCTGGCTGGGACCGACGCTGGTGGGCACGATCGGGATCACGGTGTGGCGGGCGGCGTATGCGCGGAAGTTTGCCGGGAAAGGGAAACCGCAAACGGATCCCATGAAGCCGGAGGCCGGATGACGGCTTCGGCCGGGAGGCGGGATTTTTTGGCGGAGGTCTTGCGCAAGAAAGGTTGTGCTCTAGTTTCCGGCGCATCTGACATGAGAAAGGCGCTGCTGATCGTGGGAATCGTCCTGAGCCTGGGTGGTCCGGCCTTTTGGTTCGCCAAGGGCGGGAACACGGGCTGGACGAAGACCCAGGTGCAGGAAACGGTGGTGGACCCGGTCACGGAGATCGAACAGCCGGTGTGGAAGAAGAGGTTCGTTCCCGGGATCGATTTCCTCGTGGCCGTGGACACGGTCGGCCTGGTCCTGATCTGCGGCAGCCTGCTCCTGGGTCGGAAAAAATAGCCCCAAACCAAGAACGCATACCGCATGAAACTCCTGCCCGTCTCTCTCTTCGCCGCCGCCGTCGCGGCTGGCGCCCTTTCCGTCTCGGCCGAACCGTTGACGTTCGACTTCAAGGACCCCAAGGGGGTGAACAACGCCGTGTTCAAGCTGGACGCCCCGCTGGAATCGATCAACGGCACGGCGAACGGCATCTCCGGCACGGTGGTCTTCGATCCGGCCAAGCCGGAGTCGTTCACCGGCAAGCTCGTCGTCGAGACCAAGTCGATGACCGTCGGGAATTCCATGATGCAGGACCACATGCACGGGGACAAATGGATGGACGTGGCGAAGTTCCCCGAGATCACCTTCGAGGTGGGCAGCGTGAAGAACGCGAAGACGGCCGCGAATGTCACCACGGCGGACGTGACCGGGAAGTTCACCATGAAGGGCGTGACGAAGGAGCTGACCGTGCCGGTGAAGCTGACCTACCTGAAGGACAAGCTGAAGAGCCGCGGCGGTCCGAAGGACGGCGACCTGCTGGTGGTGCGGGCGAACTTCAAGGTGAAGCGCTCGGACTTCAACATCCAGGCGGGCCAGAACGAGGACAAGGTGGCGGACGAGATCGAGATCAACCTGTCGGTGGCCGGTGCGGCTCCGAAGGGCTGATGCGACGGATTCCGGAGGCCTGATGCCGGATGCCGGATCGGGCTGGATGACAACGAGGGCGTTCCCGGGAGGGAGCGTCCTCGTTTTTTTCTGGGCGCTGTCGGCCGGGCATTCTGGTGCGCCAGAGCGGGAGCTTCGCGAGATTGTCGCCGAGGTTCGGGCGTTTGAGTTTGAACACGGGTGCGGTTCCGGGCATCTGACACCGCATCGTGTCGTTGCTGGAAATCCAGTCGCTGAAGAAGAGCTTCGTCGCCCCGGACGGCGGACGTTCCGTCGTGGTGGACGTGCCCTCGTTCACGCTCTCGGCCAAGCAGCAGGTGGCGCTGGCCGGGCAGAGCGGGTCGGGCAAGACGACGTTCCTCAATCTCATCGCCGGCATCCTGACGCCGGACAGCGGGAGCATCCGGCTCGATGGCCAGGAAGTGTCGGCCTTGCCGGAACCGCAGCGGGA
>CBFGQE010000162.1:0-7066 GCA_965650815.1 uncultured bacterium | reverse complement strand
TGTCCTCCATCTGTCGAAACCGAGCAGCTTCGGCTTCTTCCCGTTGGATGTAGCCTTCGTATTTGAGAGCGATCTCCACTTGGAGCGCGACCTCCGGGGCCAAATCCGCGCGTCCGCCGGGCAGGGTTTGGTAGGTGATCTCAGGGCGGCGCAGCAGTTGGGACAAGAGATGACCGCCTTGACGCGTGGAATCGAGACGTTGGCGTTCTTCGGCGATGGCCTCCCGCTTCGAAGCAAAGACCCTGTAGTTTCTCTCAGGCAACAGCCCGATGTCATGCCCCAGCTGGCTCAGTCGCAAATCCGCATTGTCTTGGCGCAGCAGGAGCCGGTATTCCGCCCGGCTAGTGAACATCCGATAGGGTTCCGAGGTGCCCTTGGTGACCAAGTCGTCGATCAGCACGCCGATGTAGGCCTGATCACGCCGCAAGATGATCGGCTCTTTTCCCTGAACCCGACGGGCCGCGTTGATTCCAGCCATGAGGCCCTGGGCACCGGCTTCTTCGTATCCCGAGGTGCCATTGATTTGTCCGGCCAAGAAAAGATTGCGGCAGGTCTTGGTTTCCAAGCTGGCGTCGAGCTGCGTCGGAAAGGCGAAGTCATACTCCACCGCATAGGCCGGACGGAGGATCTCCGCCTTTTCGCAGCCCACGATCGTTCGCACCAAGTCCACTTGCACTTCATAGGGCAAGCTGGTGGAAAAGCCGTTCACGTAGATTTCGTCGGTCGCGATGCCTTCCGGCTCCAAAAAGACCTGATGCCGCTCCTTCTCGGCAAACTTCACGATCTTGTCCTCGATGGACGGACAGTAGCGCGGCCCGATGCCTTCGATGACCCCGGAATACATCGGAGACTTGTGAAGATTGGCCCGGATCAATTCCGCCGTTCGTTCCGTGGTGAAGGTGATGTAGCAGGGCAACTGGCCCCCGATCTGAGCCAAGATGCTGCCAGGCGGAACCGTCGGGCGGATTCCACGTTCCACGTGGAACATTCCCGGGAAGGTCGGAGTCGGGAAAAATGGATCGAAGCTCTTGGGCTCAATCCCCGGCAAGCCCCCCGCTTGTTCCACGTGGAACAGATCGTCCTTCCAATAGCTGAAGAACGGCACCGGCTCGTCCCCGGGCTGGATACCGGTCTGGGCGAAGTCGATGGACTTCTTCAATAGGCGGGGAGGGGTGCCGGTCTTTAACCGTCCCAACTCCAAGCCAGCTTCCTTCAGGGAATCGCTCAAGCTCATCGCGGCCGCTTCGCCAGCTCGTCCCCCTTTTTGCTGATTGGACCCAATGTGCATCAATCCCCGCAGAAAGGTGCCGGTCGTCACCACCACGCAAGTGCCGTGGTATTCCACATCCAACGAAGTTCCCACTCCGCTCACTACCCCATCCTTCAGGATCAAGCTCGTCGTCTGCGCTTGGCGCACATCCAGCCGATCCGTGCGTTCACAGACCCATTTCATCCGGAACTGGTAGGCCTTCTTGTCGCACTGAGCTCGGGGAGCCCAAACCGAGGGACCCTTCTTGGTGTTCAACATCCGGAACTGAAGCCCGGTCATATCAGTGCATTTGCCCATCTCACCGCCCAAGGCGTCGATCTCCCGGACCAAATGCCCTTTGGCCAGGCCGCCGATGGCGGGATTGCAGGACATCTGGCCAATGGTGTCGGCGTTGATCGTCAGTAGTAGGGTTTCACAACCCATGCGGGCAGCCGCCAAGGCGGCTTCCACACCGGCATGGCCGGCTCCCACCACGATCACGTCGTATTTCTTCGGATGAACAAACGCCATAAGCACACTTCGCGGCCCAACCCCATTTCGGGGATCCGGCCATCCCTCAATTGAGCGAGCCGGGCGTCACGAAATGCGTTTGAATGCCGTCGGCCCGAAATACTCTAATTCCCCACTTCATGAAAGCCCCGCTTTGCCTCCTCGCGTTCCTGAGCGCCATCGGGCTGGCGATGTCCGCCTTGGCCGCAGCAGACCTGAGCACGCTTCCGCCGCCCGCCACCCATCAGGTGGACTTTGCGAAGGAGATCCAGCCCATCCTCGAAAAGAAGTGCGTGCAATGCCACGGGCGCAGTCACGACAAAGGCGGCTTTCGCTTGGACAATCGCGCATTGTTCCTCGGCGAATCCGATGGAGGACACTCCGTTCAGCTCGGGAAAAGCGCCGACAGCCTGTTGATCCATCTGGTTGCAGGCTTGGACCCCGACAGCATCATGCCGAAGAAAGGCGCCCCGCTGACCCCTGAGCAAATAGGCGTGCTCCGCGCTTGGATCGATCAAGGCGCGCCTTGGCCCGAGGAAATCAACTTCGCCAAACAGGCTCCCCACAATCTCCACCCCAACACGGTTGCGCTCCCAACCAACGCCCAGCAAGACCATCCGATTGATGCCTTGCTCACCAGCTACCTGCGCACCAATCGAGTTAGTCTTGGCAAACCGATCAGCGATGGAGCCTTCGCGCGCCGCGCCTACCTTGACCTGATCGGCTTGTTACCAACCCCCGAGGACTTGGCGGCCTTTGAAAACGATCCCAATCCCAACAAGCGCCAAGCTTTGGTCCGAGGACTGACGCGAGCCGACACCCGTTTTGCCGAACATTGGCTGACTTTTTGGAACGATTTGCTTCGGAATGACTACAAAGGCACCGGCTACATCGATAAAGGCAGGACCAACATCACCACTTGGCTCTATCAATCTCTGCTGACCAACAAACCCTACAGCCAGTTCGTCTCCGAACTGGTCCACCCCACCGAAGCGTCGATTGGGTTTTCAAAGGGCATTGTCTGGCGCGGGGCGGTCAATGCCAGCCAGCTTCCTCCCATTCAAGCGGCTCAGAACATTTCCCAAGTTTTTATGGGGGTGAATCTCAAATGTGCCTCTTGCCACGACAGCTTTATCGATGACTGGAAGCTGGCCGACGCCTACAGCATGGCTGCGGTCTATGCCGACGATCCGTTGGAGCTCGTCGAATGCGACAAACCCCAAGGCAAGATGGCCAAACCCGGCTTCCTCTATCCAGAACTGGGCACCATCACTCCATCGACCAACAAAGCCGACCGGACCGAACAACTCGCCAAGCTGTTGATCTCCAAAGAGAACGGCCGATTACCCCGCACTATCGTCAACCGCCTGTGGCAGAAGTTCTTCGGCCGTGGCTTGGTGGAACCCGTGGATGTGATGGACGGTCCGTCATGGGCTCCTGCCGTTTTGGACTGGTTGGCAGAAGACCTTGTGGCTCATGGATATGACCTGCGCCACACCATGACGGTCATTACCACGTCCAAAGCGTATCAGGCCCAAGCCGTGGACGAATCGATCCCCGAGGGGGCCAAGTTTGTCTTTCGCGGCCCGTTGGTGCGGCGTCTGACAGCGGAACAGTTTGTTGACGCTGTCTCGCAGCTGACCGGCGTGTGGCAGGAGAAGCCGGAGGCGACCTTTGGCCTGTCAACCAACGAGGTCGAAGCCCTCCAAGGCAAAGCCCGCGCGTCCTTGGTGGCGGCGGATCCGCTGATGGCCGCCTTGGACCGGCCGAACCGCGAACAGCTCGTCACCGTTCGCCAAGCCACGCCGACCACCCTCCAAGCCTTGGAACTGACCAATGGGAAAACCCTGGACCAGATCCTCAAACGCGGCAGCACCCGCCTGTTGGAGGATGTCTTGGACGCGAAGCACCTGACGGAACGTGTCTATCAGCTCGCCTACAGCCGCCCGCCGACCCGCGCCGAACGCCGCGCCGCCTTGGAACTGCTCGGCAAAGAACCTTCCGCCGAATCCATCCAAGACTTCCTCTGGGCGGTGGTCATGCAGCCCGAATTCCAACTGATCTACTGAGAAGGACCGCCATGAACCTGCATTCCCGCCGCGACTTCCTCAAAACCGCCAGCGCCGCGACACTCGGAGCGTTGGCCGCCGGTTTTCCCCGCCAAGCCTTCGCCAACGAAACGCTGGAGACCATCGCTCCGACCGCCGACACGGTGATCGTCCTCTGGATGGCGGGCGGCATGGCCCACACCGAGACCTTTGATCCGAAGGCCTATCAACCCTTCGAGAAGGACATGGACCCCAACCGGGTTCTCAGCACGTTTCCCAGCATCCCGACGGCGTTGGACGGCGTGAAGTTCTCGGAAGGCCTGGAGCAGATCGCCTCGATTATGGATCGAGGCACTCTCATCCGCACCTACACGGCGGCGGATCTCGGCTTCATCCTGCATTCGCGGCACCAGTTCCACTGGCACACTGGCTACACCCCGCCTCAGACGGTCGCTTGTCCGCACCTCGGCGCGTTCATCGCACGACGGCTCGGTCCGCGAGACCCGGCCGTGCCCGCGTTCATCAACATCGGCCAGCGGCTGGATCTCGGCGAAGCGGAAGAGCTGAAGGCCTTCACCACCGCCGGCTTCCTCGGCAGCGAATACGGTCCGTTCAACGTCCCGTTTCCCGATCAAGCCGCCACCGCCGTCCAGCCGCCTGCGGGAATGACGCCAGGCCGCTTCGAGGATCGGAACAAGTTCTACAAAAAGCTGCTCGCCGCCTCGCCGGTCGGCCGCCACGGCAGCGACCATCAGAAGGAGTCGTTCGTCCGCTCGATGGACAACGCCCATCGTCTGCTCAGTTCGCCGGCCGCCAAAGCCTTCGACCTCGCGCAGGAACCGCTGGAGAGCATCCGCAAATACGTGCCGTCGTATCAGCCGGGACAGGACTTCGATGCGAAGATCGACCGCTACGGCGCGAAGTATGAGGAGCAGACCCTCGGCCGCTTCGGTCTCGGCTGCCTGCTCGCGCGCCGCCTTTGCGAAGTGGGCGCCCGCTACATCGAGGTCACCACGGAATACATCCCGTTCATGAACTGGGACACGCACGAGAACGGCCATTCACGGGCCGCCGCGATGAAGAAGATGATCGATTCGCCCGTGGCCCAATTGATCCGCGACCTCGACGAACGGGGCTTGCTCGACCGCACGCTCGTCGTCCTGGCCAGCGAGTTCAGCCGCGACATGATGATGGAGGGAAAGCCCGGCAACAAAGTGAAGGACCAGGTGGAAGTGCCGGAGAAGATCGCCGAGCTGAAACATTACGGCATGCACCGCCACTTCACCGACGCGGGCTGCGTGCTGATGTTCGGCGGCGGAGTGAAGCGCGGCCATGTCCACGGCGCCACCGCCGACGAACGCCCCTGCGCCTCGCTCGGTGACCGCGTCATCATTGAGGACCTCCACGCCACGATCTACCGCACGCTCGGCATCCCGGCGAACCTCTCCTACGAGATCGAAAAACGGCCGTTCTACGTGACCCGCGACGGTTTGGGAAAACCGATCAAGAGTCTGCTCGCTCGAGGATAAGAGCATACGAAATAACCCTCGGCATACTGTTGTCGTGGCCTGCCCGGTCAAGGGATCGGGCCTACAAGCTGTAGGCCGGGTTCCCCAACCCGGCGCGCGCGCTCCAAGGCCCGCATTCTTGCTTCCACTCACACAACGGCAGGCTTGACCCTTCGTAACTTTGCTTCACAAAGTATCCGCATGGACTCCAATTGGGCGGCCGAGCACCTCCAGACCATCCGCACGTTGATGGAACGCTCCGCCGTCTATCGGCGCGCTCTCGCGCCCACGATGTTCGCCGCTGGAACCGTCGGCACGGCGTTCGGCGCGCTCGGTTGGTTTCGTGGCGGCGACAATCCCAAGGGCTTTGTCCTGCTCTGGCTCGGCGCGGCCATCATCGGACTCACGGCCGCGCTCTTCGTCATTCGCCGCCAGGCCTTCTCCGATTCCGAACCCTTCTGGTCTTCCCCCACGCGTCGTATCGCGCAGGCGGTGCTCCCGGCGTTCATCGGCGGTGCCGTTCTGGGAATCACGATGTTGGGACCGACTCCTCTTGCGTTGGCCTCGCTCATCGCGCTCTGGACGCTGCTCTATGGCTGCGGTCTGCACGCCGCCGCGTTTTTCATGCAGCGCGGGATGCGGTGCTTCGCCTGGCTCTTCATCATCACCGGAGGCGTGTTTCTGCTGCTCCAAATGGTGGAACGGTCGATCGCCGTGGATGTCCGCTCCGCTTCCTTGACCATGGGCCTCGTCTTCGGTGTCAGCCACCTGCTGTATGGCGTCTATCTCCGGATGACCGAACCCAGGAAACCGTCGTGAACCCGGAGCCGCTGCTGCAACTGGATCGCTTGATCCATGAGAAGGGCCGCCTCGGCATCATGTCCCTCCTGGCAGCCACGCCCGAGCTTTCGTTCACGGAACTGCGCGACGCGCTCAACATGACCGACGGCAACGTCACCACCCACATCCGCACCCTCCAGGAGGCGGGCTACGTGGCCGTGACCAAGAGCTTCCAGGGCGGACGTCCTCTCACCACCTGCTCGCTCACCGCGTCGGGCCGCGACGCGTTCACCCGTCACATCAATCTGCTGGAACAGATCATCCGGCAGGCGAAAGGAAATTGATCTCCATGATTGAACAGCCTTCAACTCTGATGGTCCTAGACTTTGTGATGCAAAGTGACGCCAAGGGGGCAGCAGAGTCACTTCGGGGAACAGCCCCTCGATCGTTCGTCGCGCCCGTCGCACTTCGCGCGTTCGGTCGGGGGGCCATCCGCCCGCCCGCTTCGCCACTGAATCTCAACCCGCGTAATCCATGAAACTCCTCCGTGCAGAACATCTCGGCATGTGTTTCGGCGTCCGCGACGCCATCCAGCTCGCCCGCGAACACGCCGCGCTCGGCCCCGTCACCGTGCTGGGCCAGCTCGTCCACAACCAGCGCGTCGTCGATGATCTGCGACGCGCCGGCATTGAGTTCACCGAAGACCCGCAGCTCGCCACCGCGCCCACGCTGTTGATCACCGCGCATGGCGCGTCGCAGAAGCGCATCACCGCCGCGCGCGACACCGGGCGCCCCGTCATCGAGACGACTTGCCCACTGGTTCACGCGGCACACCAAGCATTGGCCAAACTGGTCAAAGACGGCTTCCATCCCGTCGTCATCGGCCAGCGCGGCCACGTGGAAGTTCGCGGCATGACCGAGGATCTCGCCGAGTGCGACGTCGTCCTCTCGGAAGCCGACATCGACTCCAT
>CBFGQE010000161.1:0-7100 GCA_965650815.1 uncultured bacterium | reverse complement strand
TTTGCTGATTCTGGGGCTTCTCCCTGCGGTTGGGGTGTTGCCTTTGTTGTGTTTCTGGGGGCCGTGATTCGTCCTGCTCGGGGGGTGGCGTCGCCCTACCATCGCGCGCCATGATCTTCCCGCGCTCCATCCGTTGGCGGCTGCTGGCGTGGCTGGCGTTCCTGCTCGTGCTGCTGCTGGCGGGCTTCGGAGTCACCGCCTACCAGCTCCAGAAGAAAAGCCGTCTCCAGCAGATCGACGACGAGCTGGAGAAGCGCGTGGCGGCGTTGACCGCCGACGTCAGCGGCATCGTCCAGATGTCGCGCCGCTTCGAGGAGGGACCGGGCCGCATGTCCGAGGGAGGACCGCAGAGAGCGGAACCCGGGAACCGTCCTCCGCTCCGCGAACCGTCGCCGGAAGGGGGTGCCGAGGGCTTCGGCGGCGGACCGCCCCGGGGCGGCTTCCGGAAGGATCTGCGCATCGACCTGCGCGGGCCGGGCCGACCGCCGTGGGACGATCCCGAGAGCCGTCCGCTGGAGCTGACCGCCCAGACGCTCGGCCTCTTCGACCAGGCGGACACGAACGCCTTCTACTTCGCGGCCTGGGGACGGAGCGGCCGCTTGATGAAGGCCTCGGCCAACGCCCCCGGCGACATCGCCTATCCGGCCGCGCCGCGCACCGAGCTCGGGCTCCGCGTGCAACAGCGCGGCGACTTCCGCGAGATGGCGCGCTTCACCGAGATCGGCGAATGCGTGCTGGCCGGGCGCAACATCGGGCCCGATCTCGCCGCGATGGACCGCTTCGCCGGATGGCTCGTCCTGGCGGGCGGAGCCGTGCTGGCCTTCGGCCTCGGCGGCGCGTGGTGGGTGGCCGCCGGGGCGTTGCGGCCGGTGGAGAACATCGGCGCCACGGCCAAGCGCATTTCCGAGGGCAACCTTTCCGAACGCATCGACCTCGCGGAAACCGAGGGCGAACTCGGCCGTCTCGCCGGAGTGCTGAACGCCACTTTCGCCCGATTGGAAACCGCCTTCGCCCAGCAGCGGCAGTTCACCGCCGACGCCTCGCACGAACTCCGCACGCCGCTCGCCATCCTGATCTCCGAGACCCAGACCGCGTTGGCCCGGCCGCGCTCCGCCGAGGACTACCGCGAGACGGTCGAAGCCTGCCTCGAAGCCGCGCAGCAGATGCGGCGCTTGACGGAGTCGCTCCTCCAGCTCGCGCGCTTCGACGCCGGGCAGGAACCCATGCAACGCGAGCCCCTTGACCTGGCCGATCTCGCCCGCACCTGCGCCGACCGCATCCGCCCAATCGCCGTCGAACACGGTCTGAGTCTGACCTGCGATCTCGCCGCCGCGCCGACCTCCGGAGATTCCGACCGGCTGGTGCAGGTGATCAACAACCTCCTGAGCAACGCCATCCACCACAACCGGCCGACCGGCACGATCCGCGTCGTCACCCGCACGGAAGGCATGCAGGCCGTTTTCGCCGTGGAAGACACGGGCCACGGCATCCCTGCGGAGGACCTGCCCCATCTGTTCAAACGCTTCTACCGTGCCGACAAGGCCCGCCGCCGCACCGAAGGCCGCAACGGCCTCGGCCTCGCCATCAGCCGTGCGATCGTCGAAGCCCACGGCGGCACGCTCACGGCGTCCAGTGAACCGGGGAAAGGAAGCATCTTCACGGCGCGTCTGCCGCAGGTGTGACCCACCCCGCCCGGGGAGAGGGCTTGCGCCAAGAGGGCAGAAAGTGGTGGAGGCGGCGGGAGTTGAACCCGCGTCCCTGACAAAATAACCAGCCGCGACTACATGCTTAGTCGAACAAGGGTTGTCGGCTTCTGGATGACGGTCCGACGCGAATCCAGTCGCTTAGCCAGCATGTCGAATCTCGGCGAACCATTACGCGCTGTCTCCGCGTCCGCCCAGCCTGCTAAAGGCGTTCGATTCCCCTAGCAGGCGTTGAGGATCGAACGTCACGGCACTTTAGGCCGCGAGAGCCAACTCTTCGTTAGCAGTTATGTTTTGGTCCGATTGTTAACGGGGCCAACGAACCGTCCCCGGCATGCCGCCTCTGGCGCATCCATCAGGTCGAAACCAGTGCGCCCCCACGAAGCAACGCAGGGACTATTGGTGCGAAGGAACCGCAGGTCAAGGGAGCGGACGTGAATCCGGGCCTGACTCCGCCTTCCCGCGCGGCTTCTTCTCCGGCTCGGACGGCGGGCGGTCGCGGTCGAAGGTCTTCTTCAGCAGGTCCACGCTGCCTTCGGCCAGTTCCTCGCCCACTTCGTAGAGGTCGCCGGTCTGGCGCTTGAGCAGGCGGATCTTCTCGTTGGCGAAGCGCGTGAGGGCGCGGGGCGCGACGACGAGGCCGGCGACGGAGGCGAGGCCGAGCAGGGGATTGAACTCCCGCATCCCGCGCATCTGCTTGAAGAGCTCGCGCATGGGCCGCTCGTCCGATTCCTTCACCAGCTGCAGGAGGTGCGTGGCGAAGAGGCAGCCGATGAGCGAGAGGCAGAAGACCACGTGGTAGCCCTGGATCTCCTGGCCCAGCAGGGAGCCGATGCGTTCGGGCAACACGCGCAGCAGCACGCCGCCCACGAGCGGGCCCGCCGCCGTCAGCAAACTGGTGAAGGCGAGGAAGACGGAGATGTAGTGCGCCTGGCTGCCGGAGGGCACGAGCTTGATCATGAGCGCGAACTGGCAGAGCTGGAACCCGGCGGTCATGAAGCCGACGATGAAGTAGTTCGCGTAGATGTGGAGGTAGCGGCCGGGGCCGGTGGAGATCCAGCAGCCGAGCGCCACCGTGGCCCAGAGGAAGGCGCAGGCCAGCATCACCGGCTTGTTGCCGAAGCGGTCCGTGAGACCGCCCCAGCTCTTCAGCGAGACGATGCCGCCGAGCGACGCCAGCGTGGTTAGGATCGTCAGATCGCCCATCTTCATCGGCAGCACCTTCAGGACATACATGCTGTAGAAGGGGGAGCCCAGGTTGAGGAAGAAGCCCCACGCTCCGACGAAGAGAAGGAGCCAGAGGTAGTTCCGGTTGCGGAAGACTTCCAGGTAGTCGGCCAGGGTGTCCTTGCGCGGGACGAAGGCCATGACCTGCGGAGGAAATTTCATCCGCAGCAGGAAGAACAACCCCGTCAACCGCGCGAGCGACGCGGCAGCGAAGATCGCGCCGAAGACCGCGAGCGAACTGGAGAAGCGTTCGGCGATCTGCCCCGCCGCCAGCACGACCAGCAGCGTCCAGAAGCCGTAGATCAGGTTCCTCGCGCCGAAGTAGCGCCCGCGGATGTGCAGCGGCACCAGTTCCGACATGGAGGCGGACCACGCGACGGCGCAGACGCTGTTGGCCATGGCGGAGATGAAGACGATCATCCCGAAGACCCAGTGCTTGTGCTCTCCGAGCATCGGCAGCAGCCAGACGAAGGCCCAGGGCAGCGCGTTGACCACGAAGCCCCAGACCATGATCCGGTGAAGCGACATCCGGCGCTGGAGCAGGAAGGTGATCGGTGTCTGGAGCGCGTTGCAGATGAAGGGAATCGCCGCCAGCAGGCCGATGGCGCTGGAGCTCCAGTTCAGCGCCTTGATGGCGAAGCCGACGGCGAACGGGAACTGCGTCAGCGTCAGGTTCAGCATCGGGACGCTGAAGCACGCCTCAACCGTGGCGTATTTCAGCGACAACAGCAGCTCGCGTTTGCGGAGAGGATTCATCGAACCGGGGGACGGCCGGCCAGCGGGCCGGACCAATTGGACGATGAAACCGGCGGTTGCCCCGGTCAAGTGAGGCGACATCGGCAGCTCCGGACGGCGCCCGTTTCCGCAACGTCTCCGTTTCGTCACCGAAATGTGACTCGCGCACCTTGAGCGGGCGGCACTACCGTCGCCCCCGCCTATGGCCGCTCCGGTCCCCAAGACTACCGCCGCTCCGTTCTTCAACCGCGAACTCAGCTGGTTGGAGTTCAACCGCCGCGTGCTGGAGGAGGCGTTGAACCCGGCCACGCCGCTGCTGGAACGCGTCAAGTTCTTCACCATCGTCAGCTCGAACCTCGACGAGTTCTTCGAGGTCCGCGTCGCCGGTCTCAAGCAACAGATCGAGAGCCACGTGGTCGAGCGCACCGCCGACGGCCGCACCGCCTCGGAGACGCTCCGCGAGATCCGACAGCGCGTCCTGGCCATGCTCGATCTCCAATACGAGTGCTGGCGCAAGCAACTCGTGCCGGCGCTCGCCAAGAACGGCATCCGCTTCCTCGGCATCGACGATCTCGACGCGGCCGACCGCGACTGGATCGACAACTATTACCGGAAGGAAGTCGCGCCGGTGCTCACGCCGCTCGGGATCGATCCGTCGCATCCCTTCCCGCAATTGATGAACAAGACGCTCAACGTCCTGGTTCAGATCGAGCTGATGACGGGCGAAGGCGGCCAGCGCCGTTTGGCCATCGTGCAGGTGCCGCGGTCGCTGCCGCGGTTGGTCCGGTTGCCGCGCGACGACGGCCGGATGGACTACGTGTTCCTCGCGAACATCGTCCGCAACTATCTGGGCGATCTTTTCCCCGGCACGCTGCTGCTCGGCGCTTGGAACTTCCGCGTCACCCGCAACAGCGAGCTCTACATCGACGAGGAGGACGTCGCGAACCTGCTCAAGGCCGTCGAACAGGAGCTGCACAACCGCCGCAAGGGCGACGCCGTCCGGCTGGAGGTCGAGGTCGATTGCCCGGAGGAGATCCGCCACAGCCTCCTCGAATATCTCCAGCTCGGCGTTGAGGATCTTTACGTCATCGACGGTCCGATCAATCCCACGCGCTTGATGGCGATCTACGACGGCGACCATTCGCCGGAGCTGCGCGACGCGCCGTTCATCGCCCCGCTGGGCCGCGCCGTGCGCGACGAGACGGATCTGTTCGCCGCCGTGCGCCGCCGCGACATCCTGCTGCACCATCCCTACGAGAGCTTCGCCACCGTCGTCGATTTCCTGAAACAGGCGGCGGCCGATCCCCACGTGCTGGCCATCAAGCAGACGCTCTACCGCACCTCGGGCGACATGCGCATCGTCGGTTCGCTCATGGAGGCGGTGAAGAACGGCAAGCAGGTCACGGCCGTCGTGGAACTGAAGGCCCGCTTCGACGAGGCGAACAACATCCGCTGGTCGCGCCAGCTCGAAGAGGCCGGCGTCCACGTGGTCTATGGCCTCGTCGGCTACAAGATACACTCGAAGATGTGCCTCATCGTGCGGCGCGACGAGGACGGCATCCGTCGCTACGTCCACCTCGGCACCGGCAACTACAACCCCACCACCGCGCGCTTCTACACCGACGTCAGCCTGCTCACGTGCCGCCCCGACTACGGCGAAGACGCGGCCAATCTCTTCAACCTGCTCACCGGCATCTGCCAGTTCCAGGGCACGAAGAAGCTGCTCGTCGCGCCCTTCACCCTCCACTCCCGCATCAACGAGCTCATCGCCCGTGAGGCCGAGCACGCGCGCAAGGGCCTCCCCGCCCGCATCATCGCCAAGATGAACGCGCTGGTGGACCGCGAGACCATCGAGAGCCTCTACAAGGCTTCGCAGGCCGGCGTGAAGATCGACCTCATCGTGCGCGGCATCTGCTGCCTCCAGCCGGGCGTGCCGGGACTGAGCGAGAACATCCAGGTCCGCAGCATCGTGGATCGCTTCCTGGAACATTCGCGCTTGGTCTATTTCGAGAATGCCCTCCAGCCCGAGGTCTATGTGGGCAGCGCCGACTGGATGCCGCGCAACTTCTACAAGCGCATCGAGGTCGTCTTTCCCATCGAGGACGGCAACCTGATCGACCGCCTGAAGAACGAGATCCTGGACCTCCAGCTCGCCGACACCGCCAAGGCCCGCATCCTCCAGCCCGACGGCCGCTATGTCTTGGCCGCTCCCGCGAAAGATTCGCCGGCCCGCCGCAGCCAAACGGAGTTCATCGAACTGGCCCTGGAGCGGACGAAACGCACCCCGGTCCTTGCCGGGAAACCGGCCAAGCGGGAGATGAAGGTGAAGCGGAAGCCGTGAAGTTCGGTTTCGCGCGGCAGGAGGGTGTGGACGAAACGCGAAATAAGAACCCCGGTTCCGACGAACCGGGGCATATTCTTTCCGCGGCCTCCGCGTGATCAGCGGCCAACGCCCAGCGGCTACGGATTCAGCTCCTTCATCCGGATGCAGGTGGCCGTGTGGTCGGGATCATTGAGCGAAGCGAACTTCGGGGCTTCCAGCTTGCAGGCGTCTTTCACGAAGGGGCAACGCGGATGGAAGGTGCAGCCGCTGGGGGGATTCAGCGGAGACGGCGGGTCACCGGGCAGGATGATGCGTTGGCGGGCGCGCTCCTTTTCCGGATCGGGCAGATGGACGGCGCTGACAAGGGCCTTGGTGTAGGGGTGCAGCGGGCGGTCGAAAACTTCGGCGGCTTCGCCCAGCTCCACGATGCGGCCGAGATACATCACGGCGATCCGGTCGGAGATGTGTTTCACCACCGACAGGTCGTGCGAGATGAAGATCAGCGTCAGCCCCAGCTCGCGGGAGAGCTTGTAGAGCAGGTTGATGATCTGGGCTTGGATGGAGACGTCGAGGGCCGAGACCGGTTCGTCGGCCACGATGAGCTTGGGCTCCACCGCGAGGGCGCGGGCGATGGCGATGCGCTGGCGTTGGCCGCCGGAGAATTCGTGCGGATACTTTTTGATGAAGCGCGGGGCGAGGCCGACCTTCTGCATCAGGCGGCTGACGGCTTCGGGCATGGCGGACTCGGCGATGGCTTTGTGGGTGCGGATCGCCTCGGCCAACGTGTCATAGACCGTCATGCGCGGGTTCAACGTCGCGTAGGGGTCCTGGAAGATCATCTGGAAGTCCGAGCGCGCGGCGCGCAGCGCGGTGCCTTCGAGGGCGGAGAGGTTTTTGCCGGCGAGGACGACGGTGCCTTCGGTCGGCGGAATGAGCTGGAGGATGGTGCGGCCAAGGGTGGACTTGCCGCAGCCGGATTCGCCGACGAGCCCGAGGATCTCGCCCTGGCGCAGGGAAAGGGTGACGCCATCCACGGCCTTCACCGTGCCGACGAGCTTCTTGAAGATGACGCCGCGCTCCACCGGGAAGTGGGTCTTGACGTTGGTGAGTTC
>CBFGQE010000160.1:0-7112 GCA_965650815.1 uncultured bacterium | reverse complement strand
CCCAAGATGGCCGAAGCCGCGCTGGAACTGATCGGCTAAGCCGCTTCTCTGTAAACCAAAAGCCCCGCCGGAGCGATCCAGCGGGGCTTTCTGCATTGTGCCTAACCGGCACCGGTTCTTCGTCCGCGAATCGGGCGCTTCGTCCGCGAACGCGGAGCAACCCGACTCCTAGGCCGCCGCCCCCTGCAACAGCCGCGCGATCAGTTCGGCGGCTTCGCGGATGTTGTAGGGCTTGCCGAGGATGTGGACGTCGAACTCGTTCTGGAGGCGTTCACGGTCGGCGACTTCAAGGTAGCCGGAGGCCAGGATGAGCCGGGTGCCGGGGGAGAGGGCCACGACCTTGCGGATGAGTTCCTCTCCGGTTTCCTCGCCCATGTTGTAGTCGGTGAAGAGGAGGTCGATCTTCCTCCCCGGCTGTTTGAAGACTTCGATCGCTTCCTTGGCGCTCTTGGCGGTGAGCACGGTGTAGCCGACGGCTTCGAGGAAGGTCGCGGCGAAGTCCACGACGAGGTCGAGATCGTCCACCACCAGCACGGTGCCGGAGCCCCGGAGCTTGCCGGTCGTCTTGGGCCGATGTTCCGCCGGGGCCTCGGCTTCGACGAGCGGCAGATAGACCCAGAAGGTGGTGCCCTTGCCCACGGTGCTCTCCACGTCCACGAAGCCGCCGGCCTGGCTGACGATGCTGTGGACGATGGAAAGGCCGAGGCCGGTGCCCTTGCCCGGGGCCTTTGTGGTGAAGAAGGGATTGAAGATCTTGTTCAACACTTCGGGCGCGATGCCGGTCCCGGTGTCGGCGACGCCGCAGGACATGAAGGACGCTCCCGGGACGGTGTGGGCGCGCTGGGCCTGTTCGGGGGTGAGCTCGCGGCGGCGGGCGGAGAGCGTGAGGGTGCCGCCGTTGGGCATGGCGTCGAGCGCGTTGATGCAGAGGTTGAGCAGCATCTGCTTCGCGCGCGTGGCGTGGACGCGGACGGGAAGCGGTTCCTCGCCGAGATCGAGCGAAAGGGCGACGCGGTTCTTCAACGAGCGGCGGGCCATCTCGGAGGCGGCGCGGACGATCTCGTTGAAGTCGCCCACGGTCTCGGGCTCGTCGGAGGCGCGGCTGAAGGAGAGCAACTGCTGCGTGATGTCGGCGGCCTGCGACGCGGCGTCGTCGATCTGCTCCACGCGGTGGCGCAGCTTGGGATGCACGCTTTCGTCGAGGAGGATGACGGAGATGTTGCCCTTGATGGCCTGGAGCAGGTTGTTGAAGTCGTGGGCCACGCCGGCGGCGAGCGCGCCGATGGTCTCCATCTTCTGCGACTGCTGGAGCATCTGTTCCAGCTCGTGGGCCTTGCTCTGGTCGGTGACGACGTAGATCAGGCCGGGCGCCTCCTCGTCGTGGCGGAAAGGGACCACCTTGGCGAAGAACCGCTGGCGGGCGTTGCCGTCATGGACGAACTCGCGCTTGTCGCCGTGCTGGAGCACGGATTTGAAGACCTGCTCCAGCTCGTTCCGCCAATGGGGATCGCGCACGAAGGAGAGGAGGTTCTGTCCCACCTTGGGCGCCTCGGGGAAGGCCAGATGGCCGTGCCCGGCGGGAAGCTTGCTCCAGCCGTCGTTGAAGTGGGTCAGGCACAGCCGCGCGTCGAGCGCATAGACGGCGGCGTCGAGCGAGTTGATCAGGCTGAGGGTGAAACGGTGCTCGCGCTCGATGGAATGGAGCAGCTTGCGGGTGCGGGCGACATTGCGTTCCAGCGCGACGCAGCCGATGAAGTTGCCGTCCGGATCGTAGATCGGGGAGATGGCGGACTCGACCGGGTAGGTGGAGCCGTCGGCACAGAGGTTCTCCAGATCGCCCTGCCAATCGTGCCCGGCCTGGACCTTCTCCTCGTATTCCATGATCGAGACCTCTTGGCCGGCGGAACGGAGGATGGAGAGCGGCTGGCCGAGGATGTCCTCGATGGTGAAGCCGGTGAGGTTCTGGAGCGCGACGTTGGTGTAGGTGATGCGGAACTGCGGATCGGTCAGGACCACGACGTCGGCGCTGGAGTCGATGGCGGTGCGCAGGCGCTGGGCGTGGGATTCCATCCGCACGCGGCGGCTCGCGTCCTTGAGCGTGACGAGCCAGAGATCCACGCCGAGCGAGGCGGCCTGGAGATCGGCGAAGCCCGCGGCCCGGCCTTCCGCGCGGACGGAGATGCCGGGGATCGAACCGCCGCGCCGGGCCGGGTCTTCCAGGATGGCGAGGAGCTTGTCGCGGGTGGGCTCGGTGAAGACGGTCTCCAGCAGGTGCAGCCGCCTGGCCGGGTCTTCCTCGGGCAGGAACCACTGGATGGCGCGCTTGTTCAGCTCCTCCACGTCGCCGTTGGCCCGGCAGATGATGAGCGCGTCGTCGGCTTCCATGAAGCCGAGCTTCCACCAGGCGGTCTTGAGCGACGACGGCCCCTTGGAAGCCCCCCCGGTTCGCCGATGGAACTCGGTTTCGCTCATGGTCAGCAATAGACCAGCAGGGACTGGGAGATCGGACTGATCCGGTGGTGGTTGATGATCTTGTCGATGTAGGTCTCGGTGAGCTTTTGCCCGCCGGGAATGAGGAGCATCCCCGTGTTGGTGTAGATGCCCTTCGCCAAAACCATGCCGGGCGAAAGCTCGGTCAGGAGAACCTCGCGCTGCCGGCGCGGAACCATCGCGTGCGGGAGGCAACGCACCAGGGCCCGAACCGCGTCCGGCTCGTAGGCGGAACCGCTGCCCCGCGAGATCGTCTCGGCGGCGATGACCGGCTCGTGCGGGATCTCGCAATACGCCACCGCCACCGCCAGCAGCCGCGCCATCGGCGGGATCGCCTCGCCCGCCAGACCGTCGGGATAGCCGCGCCCGTCGAAGCGTTCGTGGTGCGCGCGGATGACCAGGCCGACCTCCTGGAGCTCCTGCACGAAGGAGGCGAGTTCCTGGCCGATGATCGGGTGCTGCTTCACCAGCGCCCATTCGGCCTGGGACAAGGTCTCCGGCTGCTTCTCCATCCGTTTGATCAGATGGCGCGGCACGCCGACGAGGCCGACATCGTGCAGCCAAGCGGCGACTTCGAGGACCTGCCGGTCCTTCTCGGAAAGCTTCAGCTCCAGCGCCATCGCCCGGCACAGCTCGAAGACCCGGCGGGCCTGCGAACCGAGCGTGGGGTAGAAGGTCTCCATCGTCTTCAGGCACAGCTCGACGGAGTGCTGGAGGTTCTGGCGGAGCGCGGTGTTGAGCGCCTCGAGCTGCGTGTTCTGCTCGGCCACCTTGGCCACCTGCTCCTCGAGCTGGGCGTTCACCTTCTTCAGCCGCTCGTTCATCGAGAGCGTGGTGGCCTGGAGGACGAGGTTCTTGCAGATGAGCTCGTAGCGCTGGACGGCGTTGCGCACCGTGGCCAGCAGCTCCTCGCGGAGCCAGGGCTTGACCACGAACCGGTAGATTTCGCCCTTGTTGATCGCGTCGATCACCGTGCCGAGGCTGAGCACGGCGGTGATGAGGATGCGGGTGGCGTCGGGCTGGATCTGCTTCACCTGGGCGAGGAATTCCAGGCCGGTGAGCATGGGCATCTGCTGGTCGGTGATGATGACGGAGAAGGGCTGCTCCTTGAGCACCTGGAGCGCCTCGATGGCGTTGGAACAGGTGACGACCTGGTAGCCCTCCCGCTGGAGGGTCTCGCGCAGCGCGACCAGCACGATCTCCTCGTCATCGACGACGAGGATCTGGTGCACCGTGTTCTCTCCTGATCCGAAGGGTGTCATGGGCCGGTCCGCCTCTCGCCGAACATCTGCTGCAGCTTCGACTGGAAATCTGCCGGCACGGCGTCCGAGGCGAGCACGAGGTCTATCTTGTCGAGCGTGCCGGAATCAATCTCATCCGCGTTCCGGCCAACCAGTTGCAGCACGAGCTTGGGCATCCGGACGCAACGGCGGCGGATCTCCGGCAACACCAGCTTGTGGGTCTGGTCCTGGGGCTCGACCAGCAGCATCGCGCCGTCCAGATCGTGGCCCGCTTCCAAAGTTTCCAGCACGGCATCCACGGAATTGGCGGTCAGCACCTGGTAGCCGTTCGAACGCAGCAGCTCGGCCCGGCGCTGGAAGAAGTCGCCGACCGGCCCGACCAGCAGCATCTGCCGACGCTTGGGCCCGGTGGAAACCGTGACGGGCGCGGGCTTGGTCTCCTCGAAGGTCGCCTGCGGCAGCCAAATGCGGAATGTGGTCCCCTTCCCCTCCTCCGATTCCACCGAGATCGCCCCGTGGTGCTTCTCGACGAAAAGCTGCGCGTTGTAGAGGCCAAGGCCGGAACCGCGCTGCGCGCCCTTGGTGGTGAAGAACGGATCGAAGATCAGCGCCAAGTGCCGGGCCGAGATGCCGCAACCGGTGTCGGCCACTTCCAGGCAGATGACCGGTGCTTTGGGACGCCCGCCCTTGAAGTGCTTCAAGACGGGCATCTGTTCATGGCGCACGGTCCGGAGCGTGAGCTTGCCGCCCTGCGACATGGCGTCGGAGGCGTTCAACGTGAGGTTGATGATGACCTGCTGGAACTCGACGGAATCGACATAGATCGGGAGCTGCGCAGAGGCGAGCTGGGACTCGATCTGCACGCGGCGCGGCAGAATGCGGCGCACGAGCGAAGCCAGATCGGCGACGATGTCGTTCAGGTTGTGGTAGTTCCTCTCTCCCGCCTGGCCGAGGTGCAGGTTGATCATCCGGTGGACGAGCTGGCTGGCCTGGAGGGAGTTCTTCTTGATCAGCGTGAGGCCCTCGGAGAACTCGTGCGTCTCGTCCACCATCGAGAGGTAGGATTCGCTGAGCGAATGGATGCCCGCCATGATGTTGCTGAAGTCATGGGCCATCCCGAGCGTGAGCACGGCCAGAGTCTCCTTCCAAGATGCCGTCGAAAGCCGCTTCTCCGCGATCGTCTGGCGGGTCACGTCGAACCAGAACCCTTCATAGCCCAGCAGCAGGCCGTTGCGCGTCATCACCGGCTGGCGTTGCTCGAGCACGTAGGAAATCTTGCCCGTCTCCGCGTGGCGCACGCGGTAGGTGATCGAGGTGGCCGCACCGGAACGCGCCGACCTCAGCATCTGCTTCTGCAGCTCCTCCGCGTCGCCGTCGTGGACGATCTCCCAGAACCGCCCCGCCTGCCGGCCCCATTCCTCGACCGTCACTCCGGTCAACGCCTCGATGTTCGGGCTGACGAACTGGAAGGTGAAATCGGGCCGTTGCCGGAAAATCACGCCGGGCCAGCGCTTCATCAAACGGTCGAGCTGCGACTCCGCGCGGACCAGCCGCATGAACATGCCGCGCCGGGACGACTCGCTGCGCAGGTGCTCGTCCCAAGTGGCTTCCTCCAGCTCGCTCAACGGCGGGAGGATCGACGCCAGCCGGATCGTCGCGCCGAACGGGCTGCGGAACATCTCCATCAGATACCACTGGGGCGCGGAGATCCCCACCACGGACGACTGGAATTGGATCTTGGCGAAGTCCCCCGAGGAACGCTCCAGCGTCTCGAACGCCACCACCGCCTCGGAGCAGCGGCGGCCCAGCGCTTCGGAGAAGCCCGTGCCGACACCGCCCCCGTCGCGCAGTTCCAGCCAATCCCCCAGTGGTTCGTCCAGGGAAAGGATGCGGCCGTCGCCGTCGAGCACGGCCGCGCCGCTCTCCAACCAGGCGCTGGGCACGAACAGATTGCGGGCGTCCGGAGCCGCGCCGAGACCTTCGAGAAGATCGGGCTGATGCAGGTGGTTCAGCATTTTCTTGGGTGGGTCGGGTAAAGGCGACGCCGCCGGTTCCAGCCGTTCGGAAGAACCGGACTGGTCAGCGGACCGACGTTGGCCGTCGGAAGCATCGTTGGATGCCATAGTTCGCCGAGCGTTTTTGGACCGATTCGGGACATTTCCGTCGGGCAGGACGGGCGGAATCGGATAGGTCCGGGCTTTTAATAAGGGAGTTGTCCATCCGGATGCCACCCCAAAGAACGGCTCTTATCCAGGATCAGTCGGTCGGCGCACCGGGTGGGTTTCCAGCGTGGCTCCGCTCCAACGCCGACCGCACCGTCGCCGCCGGCATCTCCCCTTCCCAGCGGCTGATCGCCACCGTGGCCACGCCGTTGCCGATGAGATTGGTGATCGCGCGGCATTCGCTCATGAAGCGGTCGATGCCCACCAGCAGCGCCAGGCTCTCGATGGGAATGGCCGGCACCACCGCCAGCGTCGCCGCCAAGGCGATGAAGCCCGCACCGGTCACGCCGCTCGCGCCCTTGGAACTGAGCATGGCCACCAGCAGGAGCGAAATCTGGTGCGGCAAGTCGAGCGGCGTGTCCGTCGCCTGCGCGAGAAAGACGGCGGCCATCGTCATGTAGATGTTCGTGCCGTCGAGGTTGAAGCTGTAGCCGGTGGGGATGACCAGCCCGACGGTGCTCGGCGCGCAGCCCAGCCGCTTCATCTTCTGGATCATGCCCGGCAACGCCGTCTCGCTGCTGCTCGTGCCCAGCACCAACAGCAGCTCTTCCTTGATGAAGAAAAGGAACCTCACGATGGAGAATCCCGCCATCTTCGCGATCAACCCCAGCACCACCGCCACGAACAGCGCCGAGGTCAGGTAGAACGCGCCCATCAGCGCCAGCAGCTTGCTGAGCGACCCGATGCCGTAGCTGCCCACCGTGAAAGCCATCGCGCCCAGCGCCCCGAGCGGAGCCACCTTCACCACGATGGCCATGATCCCGAAGAAGAGCTGCGAAACGGTTTCGATGGCGTGCAGCGCTCCCTTGCCGCGTTCGCCCAAAGCCCCGAGCGCGAAGGCCGTCAGGATCGAGACCAGCAGCACTTGGAGAAGGTCTCCCTTCACAAACGCGTCGAAGAAGCTCGCCGGAATGATGTTCAGGAGGAAGTCCACCATGCCCATCGACTGGGCCTTTTCCGCGTAGCTCTTGCCCGTGCCCGCCGCCGCCGGGTCCAAGGTGCTCGGATCGATGTGGAAGCCGTCTCCGGGCCTGAGCACGTTCACCACCACCAGTCCGATGACCAGCGCGAGCGTGGAGACGATCTCGAAGTAGAACAACGTCTTGGCCCCCACCCGGCCCAGCTTCTTCATGTCCGACATCGAGGCGATGCCGTGGAC
>CBFGQE010000159.1:0-7151 GCA_965650815.1 uncultured bacterium | reverse complement strand
CCGATCCAGATCGCCACGTCCTGGGGCTTCCGACCGTGATCGCGGACGAACTGCTCAAAGAACGCGCGCGGATGACGGCTGCCCGGCCGCAACGCGCCGACCAACGCGAGATCGAACTTTTCCCCGCGCTTCAGCCACTCGGCCGGCGTCTGCGGCGCTTCTACGATGGGCAACCACGGTTGGCCGCATTGCTTGCAGGCTTCCACCGCGACCTGCTGCCACTTGGCGGCCTTGGCTTCCGCGCCGTCGCCGTCGAGCTGAGTGACCACGCGCTCGGTCAGCAATGGCACGATGCGCGAGACGCCCAGTTCGGTGGCTTTCTGGATGATGGACTCGATCAGCTTGGCCTTGGGAATCGCCTGGATCAGGTGGACGCGGCTGGCGGGCGCGGGGGCCTGGTGGCGCTGGCGAACGCCAACCACCACGTCGCGTTTGCCCGCGCTGCGGATCGTGCCGTCGATCACGCCGCCGACGCCGTCCAGCACCGTGACCGCGTCGCCTTCGCGCAACCGGAGCACCTTCACGGCATGGTGCGCGTCGCTTTCCGAGAGGGAAAACTCGGACGCACGGCAGAGGTCGGGCGGCAGGTAGAAACGATGCACGCGCGCTGTTCTCCCAAAACAACCCACAACCAACAACCCACAACCAACTCGGAACTCCCCAAGCCCGCCGTCGCTCCCTAGCCTTCGCGCCATGTCGAACACCGCCGCGCCCATCCGCCTCGTCTTCATGGGCACGCCCGATTTGGCCGCCACTTGCCTGAAGGCGCTCTTGGCTTGGCCCGGATGCTCCGTCGTGGCCGCCGTCAGCCAGCCGGACAAACCGAGCGGCCGCGACCTGAAGCTCACGCCCACTCCGGTTAAGATCGTGGCCGAAGCCGCCGGAATTCCCGTGCTCCAACCCAAGAAGTCGCGTGATCCGGAGTTCCTCGAACAGCTCCGCGCCTTGCAACCCGAGCTGATCGTGGTGGCCGCGTTTGGACAGATCCTGCCGCAGGCGTTGCTGGATATTCCCCGGCACGGCTGCGTGAACGTCCACACGTCCCTCCTGCCCCGCCATCGCGGCGCGGCCCCGATCCAGTGGGCCATCGCCGACGGCGACGCCGAGACGGGCGTAACCTTGATGAAGATGGACGCCGGGCTCGATACCGGCCCGATGATCGTCGCCGCCCGCACGGCCATCACTGCGGAAGATACGGGCCAGACGTTGCATGATCGCCTCGCGCAGATGGGCGGCGAGCTGCTCGTGGCGAAGCTCGGCGACTACGTGGCGGGCCGTTTGACGCCCGTGCCGCAATCCGCCGAAGGCGTGACCTACGCGCGCAAGATCACGAAGGACGACGGCCGAATCGACTGGTCGTTGCCCGCCACCACGCTGTGGAACCGCATCCGAGCTTTCACTCCGTGGCCGGGGGCGTTCACCACCTTGCCGGGCGTGACGGAACGTTCGTTGGTGAAGCTTTTCCAGACCCGACCGGCCGAAGGTTCCGGCGCTCCGGGAACCGTTCTCCAAGCCGACGCCCAGGGCCTGGTCGTGGCCTGTGGACAAGGCGCGCTGCGCATCGGCGAACTCCAGCGCGAGGCGGCGAAGCGGCTGAAGGCGGCGGAGTTTCTGCGCGGGTTCCCTCTCACAGCCGGGGCGCGACTGGGGTGAGATTTGCAGCCATCAGCATGAACGCCGGACCGGGGAACCCGGCCTGCAAAGGCCGCAGGCCGGGCATCCTTGCCCGTTCTAGCTGGGCTTCCTGGACAACTGGAGGGCCTGGCGCACGGCTTCCATGAGTTCCGCCAGGGTGTGCGGTTTCTGGAGCACGCAGTCCACGCCCAGTTCACGGATCAGCTCGACGGTCAGGTCCTGGGAGAAGCCGGTGACGAAGATGATGGGCAGATCGGACCGGAGCGCGCGGATCTGCCGGGCGAGCTGCAGCCCGCCGAGCTTGGGCATGACGATGTCGGTCACGACGACGTCGTAGTCGCCCGGGGCTTTCCGGAAATCGCGCAGGGCGGACTCGGGATCGGTGTAGCCGAAGAAGCGGAAATTGCGCGGTTCCAGCATCCGCCGCGCGTTGCGCACCAGCGGCTCCTCGTCGTCGATGAACAGGATGCGTTCGCGGTTGCCCTGCTGCACGCGCGGCGGCAGCGGCCGGTCCGGCAGCGCGGACTCGGCGCTGGCGGGGAAATGGAGATCGAACCGCGTGCCCTTGCCCGGGGCGGACTCGACGGAGATGGCGCCTTCGTGGCTCTTGACGATGCCGTGGACGACGGCGAGCCCGAGGCCGGTGCCCTTGCCGTGGTCCTTGGTGGTGAAGAACGGCTCGAAGGCGCGGGCCACGGTCTTCTCGTCCATGCCCATGCCGGTGTCGGCCACGGTCAGACGGACATAGCGGCCGGGTTCCAGGCCGTAGCCGCGGTTGGCGGGGCCGGGCAGGATATCGACCGCGCGAATGGAGACGGTCACCTGTCCGCCGCCCGGGGGCATGGCCTGGGCACCGTTGGCCACGAGGTTCATCACCACCTGATGGAGCTGTGCGGGGTCGGCCAGAACGGGCGGGCAGGCCTCGTCGAGATCGGCCATGACCTTCACCTCCGGCGGCAGGGTCTTCTCGATCAGGCGGAGAGCGCCCCGGACCGCCTCGGCCAAGGAGGTGGGCTGGCGGGGGCGGTCGCGGCGGCGGCTGAAGGAAAGGATCTGCTGGACGAGGTCGCGCGCGCGCAGGCTGGCGTAGTGGATCTCGGAGACGAACTCGGCGGCGGGATGGTCGGCCGGGAGGTCCATGGAGGCCATCTCGGCGTTGCCCATGATGGCGCCGATGACGTTGTTGAAGTCGTGGGCGATGCCGCCGGCGAGGGTGCCGAGGGCCTCCATCTTCTGGGACTGGAAGAGCTGCTCCTCCAGGACGCGCTGGTGCTCGGCCGCCTTGCGCATGGCGGTGAGGTCGCGGCAGATGCTGGCGATGCGGTGCACACGGCCCTCCGCGTCGCGGATCGGGACGTAGAGGGCGCTGAAGGTGACGAGTTCGTCGCGCAGGGTGAAGGAGTCGTCGATTGTGACGGGTTCGCCGGAGGCGGCGACGCGCCGGAGCAGGCCGTTGATGAAGGCGGCGCGGTCCGGGGGCAGCACCTCGTCGGGCGAGCGTCCCCAGACGGATTCGTTCGGCACGCCCTTGAGGGTCTCGGCCGCGCGGTTGATCCCTTCATAGACGAAGCGGTCGCCGGGCCGGACGCCGAAGATGGCGATGCAGTCGCTGGAGTTCTGGAAGACCTCGCGGAAACGGGCCTCGCTCTCGCGCAGGGCGACGAGGGCGGAGGTGAGCTCGGCATTCAGGGAGCGCACGGTGCGGTGGGCCTCCTCGGCCTCGTTCCGGGCGCGTTCGAGCTGGCCGATCTTGGACTCCAGCTTGTCGATCAGGCGCTGGTTGTAGGTGGTCAGGATCTGGGTGTCGGACGGGGACTGGCCGCCGCGCGCGGGGTTCTCGGCGGCGCGCCGGAGCATCTCGAAGACGCGCTGGACGAAGGCCTCGGGCTCCATCGGCTTGACCAGGAAACCGTCGGCCCCGAGGTCGTGCGCGAACTTCTCGTCCTTCGCGTCGGTGTAGGTGGCGGTGTAGAAGATGAACGGGAGGGCGTGGAGCGCGGGGCTGCTGCGGATCTCGCGGCAGAGCTGGAAGCCATCCATCTCGGGCATGAGGATGTCGGAGATGACGGCGTCGAACCCGCCCTGCTGGAGCTTGTTGAGGGCCTCGCGTCCGTTTGGGGTGGAGACGACCTCGTGGCCCAGTCCTCCGAGGAGCTGCTCGAGGAGGTAGCGGTTCTGGTGATGGTCGTCGGCGACTAGGATCTTCATGTCGGTTCGTCCGGGGTCCGCGCCACGAGGCGCAGGATGCGTTGGGAAAAATCGTCGGGATCGAACGGCTTCTCGATGTAGTCGGCGAAGCCCATGCCCATGGCCCGGGCGCGGTCGCCGGGCATGGCGAAGGAGGTGGCGGCGACGATGGGAATGTCCTTCGTCTCCCGGTCGCCGAGCAGCACGCGGGCGGCCTCGTAGCCGTCCATCTCCGGCATCTGGATATCCATGAGAATGAGGTCGGGCCGCACGTCCCGGGCCATCTCGACGCCGCTGCGGCCGTCCTTGGCCACCAGAACCTCCAAGCCGGCCTGCTCGAGGATGAAGGAGGCGAGGTAGCGGTTGTTCGCGTTGTCCTCGATGAGCAGCACGCGGCGTTTGGTCTTCATGGCTTGCCTGGGCCGGACGGGGCTTCGGTCGCGGGTATCCAGAAGCTGAAGCATGAACCGGAACCGGCCTCGCTGGCCACCCCGATCTCGCCGCCGAGCAGGCCGACGAGCTTGCGGCACAGATACAGCCCCAGGCCCGTGCCCTCATAGACGCGCCGGGCGGAGCCATCCACCTGGCGGAAGGCCTCGAAGAGCTTGCCGACGTTTTCGGGCCGGATGCCCGGTCCCGTGTCGGTCACGCTGAACACGTAGCGCGAACCCTCGCGGCCGCCGCGGACGACGACGCTCCCGCGGTCCGTGAACTTCACCGCGTTGTTGGCGAGGTTCAGCAGGACCTGGAAGAGCTTTTTGCGGTCGGACCGGAGCATGGCGTCCCCGACAATACGGGTCTCGTAGGCCAGATCTTTCTGCCGAACCATCGGAAGGAGCATTTTTTCCACCTCGGCCGCCACGTCCGCCGGGGAAACGGGCTCCAAGTCCAGGTCCATCCGGCCCGATTCGATGCGGGAGAGGTCGAGCAGGTCGTTGATCAGACCGAGCAGGTGCTTGGCCGAGCCGTGGACCATTTCGAGCTGCTTCTTCTGCTCGGGCGTGAGGGGGCCGGCCATCCCTCCCTTGAGGATGCCGGTGAAGCCGATGATGGAGTTGAGCGGCGTGCGCAGCTCGTGGCTCATGGTGGCGAGGAACTCGGACTTCAGACGATCCAGTTCCTTGAGCTGGTCGTTGGCGGCGGCCAGCTCGCGGGTCCGCTCCGCCACGCGCTGCTCCAGGGTCTCGTTCGCCTCGCGCAGCGCGGCCTCGGCCGCCAGGCGCTGGGTGACGTCGCGCATGACGAAGGACAGCAGCTCGACCGCGCCGGTGGCCGAACGGTGGGCCACGACCACGAGCGAAACGGCCCTTTCCGCGCCGTTGGCCCCGCGCAGCACCAGATCGCCCGACCATGTGGCCGGGGTCCCGCCCTGCTCGATCCAGTCCCGGAGAGCGCCCTCCCGGAACGGCTTCGGCAGGATGTCCGTGAGGAAGGCCATGCGGCCGTTGCCGCCGAAGAGCGCCCGGGCCGCCGGGTTCATGAAGACGACCAGCCCCGCCGTGTCAGACACCACCACCAGGTCGGTCGTGGTCTCCACGATGGCGGCCATGCGGCTGCGGTCGCCCCGGATCATGTCGCGTTCCTCGTGCGCGATGGCCGCGAGCATCAGGTTCGACAGCGCCCGCGCGAAGACCTGTTCCTCGGCCGTCCAGGCGCGCTGGAACCCGGCGGTCTCCAGGCAGATCACGCCGATCAACTGCCCGCCGACGATCATCCCGCCATCCAGCAGCGAGCGGACATCCATCGGCTTGAAGTAGGACTCCGCCAGCTCGGCGGTGCGCGCGTCGTCGAAGGTGCCGTCCACCGCCAGGACCCGCTCCTCCCGGATCGCGGCGAAGTAGTTCGGCGCGTCGGCCTCCAGGATGACCGCCTCCTCCAGCTCCCGGAACGACTCCTTGGGAAAGCCCGCCAGCAGACGGATGCCCCGGCCGGTCGCGTCCGCCATCCACACGCTCGCCTGGCTGATCTTCATCGCCGGGACGACCTCGGCAACCAGCGCCGCGGCGAAGTTGGCCACGCTCGAATCCGCCGCCCCGAGCCCCTCGGAGAGCCGGTTGAGCGAATCATTCAACGCCTTCCGCCGTCGGTCGGTCACGTCGCGCAGGACGCACTCCACCTGGTTCGTATCGGTGATGCGGCGGAACGAAACGTCCACCAACCGCACCGAACCGTCCCCGCCGGAGAATTCGATCTCGGCGCGGAGCACCTCCGAGCTGTGGAGCGCGCCCTGGAGCGCGGTGTTGTAGGCGCCCCGGGAGCGGGCCAGCACCCAATTGGAAAGCAGCAAACCCCGGAGACTCTCCCTCGGCTCGCCGATGAGCAGCGCCGCCGCGCGGTTCACGATGCCGATGCGCCCTTCCGCATCGAGCCGCAGCACGCCGTCCCACGAGGTCTCGAAGAGCCTCTCGTATTCCTCGCGCAGCCTGGATTGCCGCGCCGCGAAGCGGACGAGCAGGGCCAGGAGCAGCACACAGAGCATCCCGAGCAACAGCACGACGAGCGGATGCTGGAAGCCGATCCCCGCCGCCCACGAACGCCCCGCATCGGGGCCCGCGGCCGACAACAGCGCCGTCTGGAATCTCCCGCCCCAATCGCTCCCGAATCCGGCCAATAATTGCACCGGCAACGACTACCCGGCCCGGCCTTGAAATCAATCCTCCAGTCCCTTCGGTTCGACGGAACCCCGTGGAGGAAAACCAGCTAGCTGCTTCGAGCCGGAACGCCGGGACCGCTCATCAGGGTTCTGCCGGGAGCGGGGTTTGATTGGGCACAGAGATACTGGTCCAGACTTGAACATCTACGGTCTTCCGGTCGCTGGAGAGCGTTGGGCGGAAAAGCACGTTCGGACCGACGTGATACTTGGCGTTTCCCACTTCGATCATCTGGGGAATGATGAATTGGCCCATCTGCTTGTCCGAAGTCTGTCTCGATGGGAACGACACGACATCCACTCCGCCGATCCGTTCCATCCGTTCGATCAGTGCCGAAGCCCGAACAGGGTCCAGCACCTCGGCGACGGCTTCATTCCATCCAGTTCCTTTGGCGGGACGCAGATCGGCTTTGTCCATAGCCGTGGACGGTCCCTCGAAGAGCTTCGCTACCGCTTCGATGCTGCCAGAATCGCCGAAGTCGAAAGTCACCAACGAATAGGTCCGTTTGCCTTCGTTGATTTCCCAGCCGCCCATCAAAACGGACTGTCCCGAGGCAATGGTTTTCTGAACATGAACATCGAAGCTCTTGATCGCTTGCTTCTCGCGAGCTACTGCATCGATCCCATTTGTCGTCGCCCACGCCGCCGCCGCGTCGGCCATGGCATTGCTCAGGGCGGA
>CBFGQE010000158.1:0-7224 GCA_965650815.1 uncultured bacterium | reverse complement strand
ACCGCAGCCGCGCGGAAGCTCCTCGAGACGCATTGCTACGAGTGCCACGGCGATGGGATGGACAAGGGCAGCTTCGCCCTCGACGGCCTGCTGGAGGTGGGCGTGAACGAGACGAACCGCTTCCAGTGGGTCAAGGCGTGGAAGATCATCCGCGACGGCTTCATGCCGCCGTCCGACGCCGATCCGTTGCCGAACCATGACCGGAAACAGATCACCCGCTGGATCGAGCAGGATCGGCTGGGCATCGATTACGCGAACCCCGATCCGGGCCGCGTGACGCTGCGGCGGCTGAACCGGATGGAATACGAGTTCACCATCCAGGACCTCTTTGGCGTCAGCCCGGAGGTCGATGGGGAATTCAGCAGCGACAGCACCACGGCCAAGTCCCGGCTGCGCGACCTGTTGCCGCCGGACGACACGGCGTTCGGTTTCGACAACAACGGCGACTTCCAGACGCTCGCCCCGGCGCTCCTGGAGAAGTATTTCAACCTCGCGGAACTCGTCGTGGACCATGTCGTCGTCAGCGACGGCCCCCTCCATCCCGAGCGGATGGTCGATACCGGCGGGATCCGGGCGGAGCGCAAGGAGGCCAACGGCACCAAGGTGACGGAGCAGACGCTGGAGTTCGAAACGGCGACGGCCGGAAAGCACCGGGTGGACTTCCAGTTCACCCTTGGCGGCTGGCAGGAGTTCGGCGGCGGGTTCGACTTCACCCTCGCGCTGGACGGCCAACCGATGGGCGAGCAGGGCATCGAGGTGGGCGGCCAACGGGTTTACAAGTTCAGCAAGGAGCTCGACCTGCCCGCCGGCAAACACCGGCTCGCCTTTTCCATGGTGGCCACCAAGCCGAACTCCTCCGGCAATCTCGTGCATCAGGAGCTGCGCCCCCGGGTGCGGCTCACCGGCCCCATCATCCCCGGCGTGGGCGTCTATCCGGAGGCCCACCGGCGCATCTTCTTCAAGGGCGAGGCTCCGGCCGACGCGGCGGCGCGCCGGACCTACGCGCGCGAGATTCTCCAGCGCGTGGCCGACCGGGCCTTCCGCCGTCCCACCCCCGATCCGATGCTGGACCGCCTGACCGATCTCGCGATGGGCTCCGACAAGTTCGAGGAAGGCATCGGTCTCGGCCTGATGGCGATCCTCACTTCGCCGCAGTTCATCTTCCGCTCCGAGGTCCAGCCCCGGCCCGACGATCCCAAGTCGGTCCATCCGCTGGACGAATTCGCCCTGGCCTCGCGGCTCTCGTATTTCCTGTGGCTCAGTCTGCCGGACGACGAGCTGTTCGGACTCGCGCGGCGCGGCGAGCTGCGCAAGAACCTGGCCCCGCAGTTGAAGCGGATGCTGGCCGACGCGAAGGCCGAACGGTTCTTCGAGGATTTCCCCGGCCAATGGCTGCGCACGCGCAACGTGCTGATGACCCCCATCACCCGGGCCGACGCGCTGGACGCCGTGCGCTCTTCCATGAAGCGCGAGACGGAGATGCTCTTCGAGCACATCGCCCGGAACGACCGGGACCTGCTGGAGCTCGTCACGGCGGACTATACGTTCCTCGACGAGAAGCTGGCCAAGTTCTACGGCCTGCCCACGCCGGACGGGGGCGGCTTCCAGAAGGTCGCCCTGTCGCCGGAGAGCAACCGCGGCGGCATTCTCACGCACGGCAGCTTCCTCGTCTCCACCTCCAATCCCAACCGCACCTCGCCCGTGAAGCGCGGCCTCTTCGTGCTGGAGAACCTGCTCGCCATCCATCCGCCGCCGCCGCCGCCCAGCGTGCCCGCGCTGGAGGATTTGAAGGTGGTGGACCGGCCCCTGCCCAAGACCGGCTCCGAGCAGCTCGCCCTGCACCGTGCCGACAAGTCCTGCGCCGCCTGCCACGCCCACTTCGACCCGATCGGCATCGCGCTGGAGAACTTCAGCCTCACGGGCCAGTGGCGCACGCAGGACGCCGGCGAGCCCATCGCGCCGAACGAAAAGACCACCACCGGCCAGACCCTCACCGGCATCGGCGACATCAAACGGATGTTCGTGGACCGCAAGGACCAGTTCTACCACGGCGTGAGCGAGAAGCTCCTGACCTACTCCCTCGGGCGCGGCCTCGACCCGAGCGACGCCGTCATCGTGGACCGCATCGCGCACCGCGTGGCGTCGGAGGGCGGCAAGTTCTCCACGCTGCTGCTGGCAGTGGTGGAGAGCCCGCAGTTCCAGCTCCGGCGCGGCGACGACGGCGCGTTGAAGACGCCGCCCCGTTCCATCATTCCCGAGGCGCCCCCGCCCGAGAAACGCAAGGGCCGCCGCCGTCCGCCCCGCGCCAATCCCGAAAACGTCCCGACCAACGACATCCCGGCCGTGGTCTCGCCCGCCGCCGTGCTGCCCGTCCCCAACCCCTCAACCGCGAACTGAGCCATGATCCAAACTCCTTCCGGCATCCTGAACCGCCGCGCCTTCCTCCGCGGCCTCGGCGTCTCCCTCGCGCTGCCCGCCTTCGAGTCCCTGACCGGCTCCAAGGTCCTCGCCGCCGCCACGGGCGAACCGGGCCTGGCCACGACCGCGAGCGGGATGCCGCTGCGCATGGGCTTCGTCGCCTTCGCCAACGGCTCGAACTACGAGCGCTGGCTGCCCAAGGGCACCGGCCGCGCCTACGAGATGAACGAGACCTTCGCCCCGATGAAGGCGCTCAAGGACAAGTTCCAGATCATCTCCAACCTGGCCCACGACGCCGCCAACAACTGGGGCGACGGTCCCGGCGACCACGCGCGTTCGGGCGCGTCCTTCCTCACCGGTTGCCATGCGTGGAAGACGCTCGGTTCCCGGCTCCATCTCGGAATCTCCGTGGACCAGATCGCCGCCCGCCAGGTCGGGCATCTCACGCGCCTCGATTCCCTCCAGCTCGGCACGGAAGGCGCACGCATGTATGGCTCGTGCGACACCGGCTATCCCTGCGCCTACCAATACAACATCTCCTGGGCCTCCGAGACCCTGCCCCTCGCCCCCGAGGCCAATCCGCGCGCCGTCTTCGAGAAGCTCTTCGGCACCGGTTCCGCCGAACAGCGCGCCGCCAACCTCCGCCAGCGCCTCGCCCGCCGGAAGAGCGTCCTCGACTTCGTCCTTGAGGACGTCCATTCGCTCAACCGATCCCTCGGCCGCAACGACCGCCAGAAGCTCGACGAGTATCTCGCCGGCATCCGCAAGATCGAGACCCAGATCGAGAAGGCCGAGCGCTTCCGCCTCCCGGAACCGTCCATCGGCGAACCCGCCGGCGTTCCGGCCGACCACACCGTGCACGTGGACCTGATGTATGACCTGATGGCGCTGGCCTTCCAGACCGACTCCACCCGCGTCGTCAGCTTCGCCGTCGCGCCCGAGGGCAGCAACCGGCCCTTCCCCGAACTCGGCATCTCCGAGGGCTACCACTTCCTCACCCACCACGCCGGCAACAAGGAGAAGATCCAGAAGGTGGCCAAGATCGAGCACTGGTATATGGAGCGCTTCGCCCGGTTCCTGAACACGCTCGAAGCGATGAAGGACCCCGACGGCACCTCCGTCCTGCACAATTCCATGCTCGTCTATGGCTGCGCCATCGGTGACGGCAACCGCCACAACCACGACGAGCTCCCCGTCGTCCTCGCGGGCCAGGGCGGCGGCACGCTCGATGCCGGTCGCCATCTCCACCTCGCCAAGCCCACGCCCATGACCAACCTCTACGTCTCCATGCTCGACCGCATGGGCGTGAAGGCCGAGAAGGTCGGCGACAGCACCGGCCCGATGGAAAGCGTCTAGCCCGGACTCCGAAGCCCGCAGGCCACGTCGCCATCCCGGGCAACGCGGCTGCGCGGGCTTCTTCGCTCACTTCCCCGGCGGCGGCACGGATTCCAGCACGGCGCGGAGCTTTTGCAGCAGCGTGTCGGCCGAGAAGGGCTTTTGGGCGAAGCCCGCGAGACCGCGCCCCACGAAGCGCTGCACCGCTTCCTGCTCGTTGAAGCCGCTCATCAGCATCACCCGCACGTTAGCACGGACCTGACGCAGCTGGCGGAAGGTCTCCTCCCCGTCCATGCCCGGCATCGTTAGGTCGAGCACCACCGCGTCGAAGCCTTCCCGGTCCTGTCGGAAGGCCGCGACGCCCTCCTCGCCGCTCGCCGCAGTCGTCACCGTGAAGCCCGCACGGGCCAGGATGCGTTCGGCCGTGCGGCGGACCGACGCGTCGTCGTCGATCAGCAGGATGCGCCCGGTCTGCGGCGCGTGGCCGGCGTCCCCGGCCGCCGCGACGGGCGCGACCGGTTCCTTGCCGCTGGCGGGCAACAGGATCTTGAAGGTCGTGCCCTTGCCCGGCTCGCTATAGACGCGGATCGCGCCGTTGTGGGTGCGGATGATGCCCTGCACGGCGGCCAGCCCGAGACCGCGCCCGGTGAACTTCGTGGTGAAGAAAGGGTCGAAGATCCGGGCCATCGTCTCCGCCGACATGCCCGACCCGGTGTCGCTCACCTGCAGCACCACGTAGCGGCCCGCCGGCAGGCCCGGTTCGCCGATGGTGTGGTCGAGATACTCGCGGTCCGCCTGGATCGCGCGCGTGCCGAGGTGGATGGTTCCCCGTTCCGAGCCGATGGCCTCGGAGGCGTTGATCACCAGGTTCATGATGACCTGGCGGAGCTGCACCGCGTCGGCCTCGATCAACGGCACGGGCTGGAGGTCGAAGGAGAGCTGCACCCGGTGCTTGAGCGAGGTCTGGATCAGGTGCGTGGTGTCTCGGACCACCTGCGCGAGGTCGATGGGCTCGACCACCAGCCGGCCCTTGCCCGCATAGGCGAGGAGCTGCTTGCACAGGTCCGCCGCGTAGAGCGAAGACTGCTCGATCTGCTCGAAATACTGGATCAACGGCGAACCGGGCCCGCAGTCCAGCCGGGCCAACGACGCGTTGCCCACGATGCCGGTCAGCAGGTTGTTGAAGTCGTGCGCGATGCCGCCCGCCAGCACGCCCAGGCTCTCCAGCTTCTGCGTTTCCCGCAGTTTGGTTTCGATGCGCTGCCGTTCCTCCTCCGCCTGCTTGCGCGCGGTGATGTCGATCAGCGCGGCGACCGCGCCGCGCACCTTGCCGGAGGAATCGTGCAGCGGCGCGGCATGGGCCACGATGTGGACCCGGCGCCCGTCGTCGAACTCGATCTCCTCCTCGAAGTCCCGGACCACGACCCCCTGCATCGCCGCACGCTGGATCGGCAGCTCCTCCGGCGCGAGCTCGCGCCCGCCGGAGCGCACCTTGAAATGGCCCGGCCGTTCCCCCTCGTCCGCCGAGAGCGACGCGTTGGCCTCCCGGGGCACGTCCAGCAACCGCGCGAGCGCCTTGTTGCCCCGGATGTTCTTCGCCTCCGGATCGGACGCGATGGCGATGGCGACCGGCAACACCTCCAGCAGCGTCTCCATCTCCTCCAGCCGCTGGGTCAGGGCCTCGTTGAGCCGCCGCACCTCGGCCTCGGCGCGCTTCCGCTCCTCCACTTCGCGCGCGAGCGATTCGTTCAGCTTCAGCGCGCCCGGCATCTTCATCGCCGTGGGCATGATCTTCACCAGCGCGAGCACCGTCGCCCAGGACGCGGCCGCCGTGACCACCTTCAACAGGCCCGAGAAGCGATACCAGGGATGCCAGAAGATCGTCGCCTCGATCAGATGCCCCAGCCCGCACGAACCGATGAACAGCGCGAAGAGCCAGTAGATCTTCGAGAAGTAGATGTCCCGCCGCCGCATCACGAAGAACGCGATCGACAGCGGGATCGCCATGTAGGCCCCGAAGATCAGCACGTCCGACACGACATGCGTCCAGCCGTGGACCGGCGTCCACGTGCCGCAATGCCACCGCGCCGGAAAACCGGACGGATCGAAGATCTGTGTGATGAAGTTGGTCATGGGCTCTCTCTCCCGGTTGGAACTGGATGACGCTCTTTGTCCCGCCCGGTGATACCCCGGTTCCGCTCCGGGCGCAAAGCAGGCAATCCCGCCCGAACCGGTGGGTGACAGCTCCGGACAGCCCCGGCTACCGTGCCTGCCCATGAGTCCCACCCCAGCGGTCCCGCCGGTTTCCGGCGCGCCGCCGTCCCGTCTGGCCTCGATCGACGTCTATCGCGGGTTCGTCATGTTCCTCATGATCGGCGAGCTGTTCCGCTTCGGCCGGGTCGCGCGGAATCTCCGCGAAGCCGGGACGCCCAGCACGCTGTGGGACTTCCTCGCCCTCCACCAGGACCACGTGGAATGGGTCGGCTGCGTGCTGCACGATCTGATCCAACCGTCGTTCTCCTTCCTCGTCGGCGTGGCGCTGCCGTTCTCCATCGCCGCCCGCCTCGCCAAGGGCCAGACCTTCGGCCGCCTATGGCTCCACGCGCTCTGGCGCGCGCTGCTCCTCGTGCTGCTCGGCGTCTTCCTCCGCTCCACCGGGACCAACCACACGAACTGGACGCTCGAAGACACGCTCTCCCAGATCGGCCTCGGCTACCCGATCCTCTTCGCCCTCGGCTTCGCCAAACCGCGCACCCAATGGATCGCCCTGGCCGTGATCCTCGTCGGCTACTGGCTGGCCTTCGCGCTCCACCCGGTGCCGACGAACTTCGACTACGAAGTCGTCGGCGTCTCGGCCGAATGGCTCCGGGAAAACGGCCACACCGGCTTCGCGGCGCATTGGCAGAAGAACAGCAACTTCGCCTGGGCCGCCGACACCGCGATCATGAATTGGTTCCCGAGGCCGGAGGCGTGGCGCTTCAACGGCGGCGGCTATTCCACCCTCAGCTTCATCCCCACCCTTGGCACAATGCTGCTTGGGCTGATCGCCGGTCGCGTCCTGCGCGGTGAACGTTCTCCCGGAGCCAAGATCCAGTGGTTCGTGGTGGCGGGTGTCGTGGGCCTGGCGGTGGGCTGGGCGCTGGGTGCGGCGGGAATCTGTCCGGTGGTGAAACGCATCTGGACCCCGAGCTGGACGCTCTTCAGCGGCGGCTGGTGTTTCCTGCTGCTGGCCGGGTTCTACACCGTGGTGGACCGGTGGGGCTGCCAACGCTGGGCGATGCCGCTGCGGGTTCTCGGCGTGAACTCCATCGCCGCCTACTGCATTTCGCACCTGTGGGACGGTTTCATCGGCCGCAATCTCCAGACCCATCTCGGCCAGGACTTCTTCGCCTTCGCCGGTGCGCCGTATGAACCGTTCTTCCGGGGCGCGGCGACCTTTCTGGTGATCTGGCTCATCCTCTACTGGATGGA
>CBFGQE010000157.1:0-7231 GCA_965650815.1 uncultured bacterium | reverse complement strand
CGGATGTCGTTGATGCCGCAACGGAGCATGGCGATGCGTTCCACGCCGAAGCCGAAGGCCCAGCCGCTCCAGACTTCGGGATCGTAGCCGACGTTCTCGAAGACCTGCGGATGGACCATGCCGCAGCCGGCGATCTCGAGCCATTCCTTGCCCATCTTCTTCACCAGCGCGTTCTGGAAATCGATCTCCAGGCTGGGCTCGGTGTAGCTGAAGTAGTGGGGGCGGAAGCGGATCTTGGTGTCGGAGCCCATCAGCTCCTTGAAGACGAATTCCACGGTGCCCTTGAGGTCGCCGACGGTCACGTTCTTGTCCACGTAGAGGCCCTCGATCTGGTGGAAGGTGGGGTTGTGGGTGGCGTCGGCGTTGTCGCGGCGGAAGACGCGGCCGGGGATGATGATCCGGATCGGCGGCGGCTGGGACTTCATCACGCGGATCTGCACCGAACTGGTGTGGGTGCGGAGCAGCGGGCGCTTCGGGGTGTCGATGTAGAAGGTGTCCTGGCTGTCGCGGGCCGGGTGGTCGGCGGGCGTGTTGAGCGCGTCGAAGCAGTGGTATTCGTCCTCGATCTCAGGTCCGTCGGCGACGGCGAAGCCGAGCTTGCGGAAGGCGCGGACGATGTCCTCCACCGTCTGGGTCAACGGGTGGAGCTTGCCGAGGGCACGGCGGCGTCCCGGGAGGGTGAAGTCGGTGGCTTCCTTGGGCAGGGCGGCCTTGAGTTCCAGGTCGCCGCGGCGTTCGGCCAGCTTCGCTTCCAGTTCGGCCTTGGCCACGTTGATGAGCTTGCCGGCGGCGGGCTTCTCCTCTTTGGGCAGGGTGCCGAGCTGTTTGAGCAGGGCGGTGAACTTCCCGTTGCCGCCGAGGTAGGCGACCTTCGCCTGTTCCAGCGCCGCGAGATCGGCGGCGGCGGCGAACTCGGCCAAGGCGGCCTGCTTCAAGGGTTCGATCTGGTCCAATAGGGTCATACCGTTAGGCGCGAGACCGTAGGAAACGGCCCGGGGGATGGACAGAGAAAAGGGGCTTCTGGCCGCTTGTGTCCGGTCAAGAAGCGGGAGAGTTTTTCCGACAACCATTGTTGCATGACCGTGTCCGTTTCGCTTTCCAGCATGTCGGCCCCGCCCGGAGCGTTCCGGAGCGGGCCGTCGTCCGTCGTCCCATCCGCCCTTTGAAGTCCCCGTTCAGAACCGCGCTTCTTCTCGTGCTTTCGTGCTGGCTGGGCGCCGGATCGGCCCCGGCGCATCCGGAAGAGGTGTCCCATGACGAACCAGCGTTCGACCGGCCGTGGCAGATCACCTCCTACACGGCGGAGGCCGGGCTGGCCTCGCAGCGCGTGTTCGACATCGCCTTTAGCCCGGACGGCACGGTCTGGCTGGCCGCCGCCGACGGGCTCCGGCGGTTCGACGGGCACGTGTGGGAACGGTTCGGCCCGGACCAGGGATTGCCCAGCGCCTTCGTCCGCTGCGTGCTGGTGGCAAGGTCCGGCGAACTCTGGGTCGGGTCCGATGCCGGGGCGGGCGTGTTCGATCCCGTGGCGAAGCGCTACGACCCGCGCGGTTCCGAACGGCATCTGGCCAACCGCAACGTGCGGGAGATCCGCGAGGACGCGGAGGGCGCGCTGTGGTTCAGCTGCGACCAGTGGCCGGAAACGACCGAACAGCCCGGCGGATTGACCCGGCTGAAGGACGGAGCCTGGACAACCTATCGCCAGCCCGAGGGCCTGCCGATGGACTACGTGATCGGCTCGTTCCAGACCGGCGCCGGGCAGCGGTTCGCGCTCACGCCGCGCGGGTGGAGACAATGGCGGGACGGGCGGTGGCGCGAACCGGCCGAGGGCGGTTACGAGATCGAGCCGTGCGTGCTGCACATGGCGGAAACGCCGGACGGAACGGTCTTCGCCCAAGGGGAGTATCAGTTGCTCCGATTGGCCCAGGGGCATTGGCGCGCGGTCGGGGATTCCACCCAGGCCATCGGCACGACCGCCGACGGGGAGCTGATCGGCGTGGAGCAGAACCTGACGCGCGGGCTGATCTGGTTCTCCGTGTGGGACGGAGCGCGGTTCGTCCGCCGATCGGCCAACATCCCCAGCCATCCGGGCGACCGGCTCTATGCCCTGCGCCAAGCGCCGGACGGCGCGATCTGGTGCGTGGGCACGGGTGTGACGCTGCGCTGGGACTACCGCACGGGCAGCGCCTGGTCCCTCTATCCGGAGCTGCCTCCGCCCCGCTTCACGGACAACCGGGGCCGCACCTGGTTCCATTCCGGCGACGAGGTCTGGATCGGGGAGACCAACACGCTGCGCCCCTCCAAGCTGGGCGGACTGCTCGCCGTTTCGTCCGACGGAACCGCGTTGGCCCGCCGGGAGTCCGACGGCCAGATCGGCACGACGGACCCGCTCGATCCCGAACGCTTCACCCCCGTGGAAAGCCGGATGGCGGCCATCAAGGAGGCCCTGGTGGACGCGCAGGGCGGGTTCTGGCTCGTGGGCGACGATGCGCAGGGCGAAGGCCGGATCGAACGCATCGTGGACGGCGCGGCCCGGGCCGTCGCTTCCGAGGAACTCCGTCTCCGCCACATCGCCGCCGCCGATCCCGATCCCGACGGCGGATTCTGGACCGTGCTCCAGCCCAAGGGGCAAGTGACCAACGAGATCGTCCACGTCTCCGACCTTGGGCTGGTCTGGTATCCGCAGACCAACGCGCCGCCGATCACGTATCCCACCATGTCGGCCGGGGCGGGCCTGTATTGGCTGGCCGGTTATCCGGGGCTGTATTCCGCCGAGACGCCGCTGGGCCCCTGGAAGCAGGTCACGGCCTTTCCCGACACGGGCTTCCATGTGCCGGTCGTCACGCGGGACGAATTCCTCGTCCGCTTCACAGGGGGAAGGGCCGGGCGCAGCGGCTGCGCACTGTTCACCCTCGCCGGGGGCTGGAAGGTGCAATACGGCGACTTCACCGAGGCCCGCACCTCCCAAGCCGGGGGCGCGACCCATCTCCTGGCCGCGCGCGGCATCCATGTGCGGCATCGTCCGGGATCGCTGGAGACCGACTTCCTGCCCTTGCCAGGGGGCCTTCAGATGAGCGGCGCGGCGGTCGAAACCGAAGGCGACCTGTGGATCAGCACCTCGGACGGCGTGCTGCGCTATCGCCCAGGCCAAACGCCGCCGGACACGCGGATCTCCGCGTCCGTGGCGGAAGTCCGCTCGGGCGGCGAACTGCCGGTCAGCTTCCTTGGCCAGCGGCGCTTCTCCACCCCTTCGCCTCTCGGCTTCCGCTTCTCCTGGCGGATCGGTCCGGGCGAATGGAGCGCCTTCAACCCCGCCCAGAACGGATCGGTGCGCATCCCGGTCCTCTCCCCCGGCCGCCACGCGCTGGAGGTCCGGGCCCGCGATTCCGACGGCCAGACCGATCCAACGCCGGCCCTGTTTTCGTTCACCGTGTTGCCCACCCCGCTCCAGCAGCGCGTCTGGTTCACCCCGGCGCTCGCGGCCTTGGCGGCGGTCATCGGCGCCCTCGCTTGGTTCGGCCTCGCCCGCACCCGCGCGATGCACGCCAGCAACGTCGCGCTCCGGCGCGAGATCGAGGTGCGCCGCCGCACCGAGGAGGAGCTCCAAGCCGCGCGGCAGTTCCTCGAGGAGCGCGTGGCCGAGCGAACGGCCGAACTCACACGGACGAACCAGTCGTTGGAGCACGAGATCGCGGAACGGAAGCTCGCGGAGGCCGAGCAGCACAAGCTGGAGGACCAGTTGCGCCAGTCCCAGAAGATGGAGGCCATCGGCACCCTCGCCGGCGGCATCGCGCACGACTTCAACAACATCCTCGCCATCATCATCCCCTCCGCCCAATTGGCCATCGACGAGGCCCGCCAGCAGCCCGAGCTCAAATCCCATCTCCACCACATCCTCACCGCGTCCGACCGGGCCAAGAACCTCGTCCAGCAGATCCTCGCCTTCAGCCGCCAGCGCCAGCAGGAGCGCCGCGTCGTCCGCCTCGACAGCGTGGTGGAGGAAACCGTCCGCCTCCTGCGCGCCGCCATCCCCAGCAGCATCCAGATCGAATGCCGGATCGCGCCCGAAACGCCGCCCGTCCTGGCCGACACCACGCAGTTGCACCAGTTGCTGATGAACCTCGGCACCAACGCCGAACACGCCATGCGTGGCCAGACGGGCGTCTTGCGCCTGGCCTTGGACGCCGTGGAGCTCGACGCCGCTTCGGCCAAGGCCATTCCCGAACTGCGCCCCGGTCTCCATGCCCGGATCAGGGTGCAGGACACCGGCTGCGGCATTCCCAAGGAAACGCTGGACCGGATCTACGACCCGTTTTTCACCACCAAGGGCCCCGGCCAAGGCACCGGGCTGGGACTCGCCGTCGTCCACGGCGTCGTGAAAACCCACGAAGGCGCGATCCAGGTGCGGAGCGAGGTGGGCCGGGGCACGACCTTCGAGATCTATCTGCCCGCCGCCGCCGAACACGCCGTTGCCGCCCCTGCCGGAAAAGCACCGGCCGCCCCGCGCGGCTCCGGTCAGCGCATCCTGGTGGTGGACGACGAACCGGCCATCGCCAAGGTGCTCTCCGTCGTTCTGACCCGCGCCGGCTACGAAGTGTTGGCCCAGGGCGATGCCCGCGAAGCGTTGAAGCTCTTCCAGTCGGCCCCGGAGTCCTTCGCCCTCGTCTTCACGGACCTGACCATGCCCGGACTCACCGGACTGGACCTGGCGCGGGAAATCGCCGCCCTGAATCCGCGCCTGCCTGTCATCCTCGCCACCGGTTTCGGCGGCGACGCCCTCGCCCGGCTCTCGGCCACGCCCAATATCGCCAAGGTTTTGGACAAGCCGCTGGACTACGCGACCATCGTCCAGACCGTCCACGACGTGCTCGAAGCCGCCTCGGAATCGGCGAAGAGCTGACCAGGAGCGCGGGCGGTCACGACCGAGAGACCGACCAAGTCCCAGCCATCTGGAATTCGGGATCAGCAATCCGGCATCCCAAAGCAGAACGCCGCACCGCAGACGGAGCGGGCCACGCTTCGCCCGCCTCCCTGGACAGCAAAAAGCCGCCCGGCGAACCGGGCGGCTTGGGAAAACGAACTTGGGATCGCTTAGGCCTTGGCCGCAGCGGCCGTCTTGGCTTGGAGGGCGTTCTTGGCGGCCGTGACCAACTCAGCGAAGGCGGCGGCGTCCTGCGCGGCGATGTCGGCGAGGACCTTGCGGTCGAGACCGACCTTGGCGGCCTTCAGGCCTTCCATGAAGCGGCTGTAGGTGATGCCGGCGGCGCGGGCGGCGGAATTGATGCGGATCTGCCAGAGGTAGCGGAAGGTGCGTTTCTTCACCTTGCGGTCGCGGTAGGCGTATTGGCGGCCGTGGTCCACGGCGTCGGCGGCGTAGCGGTAGAGCTTCGACCGGCGCATCCGGTAGCCCTTGGCCGCCTGCAACACTCTCTTGCGACGGGCCCGTGAAGCGGGAGAATTTGTAACACGCATAGGTCAGTGGAAATGGAGGATGGGGATCGTCGCCGGGGTTCAGCGGGTGAACGGCAGGCTCTGGAGGATCTTGTAGGTGTCGGTCTTGTCGAGCAGCACGCGCTTGCCGAGGCTGCGCCGGCGCTTCGAGCTCTTGCCTTGGAGCAGGTGGCGCCGACCCGCCTTGGAACGGAGAACCTTGCCGGTGCCGGTGATCTTGACCCGCTTGGCCACCGACTTCTTGGTTTTGATACCTTTGGGACGACGCATAAAAATTTGGCCTTTGTTTGAAAAGGAGCGCGGACCGTAGCAATCGCACCAATCGAGTGCAAGGGGGATTTCTGAAACAATCGCTGCTCTCGCCCGGACCGCCCCGGAGCCGCCCAAAAGGCTTGGTTGCACGCCCGGCCCAATCGCGGACTTGCACCGCCGTCGGGCAAACCTATGGTGGTCGGGCTGATTTTTGTCCGTCCGGATTCCTGAACCCGTAGCTATGAGCGAGCCCCAGAAGGTCTATTATTTCGACAACAACGCCACCACCCGGATCGCGCCCGAGGTCGTGGATGCCATGATCCCGTTCCTGCGCGAGATGTGGGGCAACCCCTCCAGCGCCTACGCCTTTGGCGCGCAGGTGCATGGGCACGTGGAAAAGGCCCGCGAAAAGGTCGCCGCCCTCATCAACGCCGACCCGAAGGAGATCACCTTCACCAGTTGCGGCACCGAGTCGAACAACTCCGCCATCCACAGCGCCCTCCTGACCAATCCCGGCAAGAAGCACGTCATCACCACGGCGGTGGAGCATTCGGCCAACATCAACTTCGGCGACTATCTCCAGAAGCGCGGCTACGAGGTCACCTACCTTCCGGTCGATTCCGACGGCCACCTCGACCTGGGCCTGCTGGACAAGTCCATCCGGCCCGACACCGCCATCGTCTCGATCATGTGGGCCAACAACGAGACGGGCGTCGTCTTCCCCATCGAGGAGATCGCCGCCATCTGCCGCAGCAAGGGCGTGCTTTGCCACACCGACGCCGTGCAGACCCCGGGCAAGCTCAAGATCGACGTGAAGGCGCTGGGCGTGGATTTCCTCAGCCTCTCCGCCCACAAGCTGCACGCCCCGAAAGGCATCGGCCTGCTCTACGTCAAGCGCCGGACCAAGTATCAGCCCTACGTCATCGGTGGCCACCAGGAGCGCGGCAAGCGTGGCGGCACCGAGAACGTGGCCAACATCGTCGCCTTCGGCCGCGCGGCGGAACTGGCGATGGCCACCTTGGAGGAGGAGAACACCCGCGTCCGCGCCCTGCGCGACAAGCTGGAGAACTTCATCCTCACGAACATCCCCAACACCATCCGCAACGGCGCGAAGGAGCCCCGCCTGCCGAACACCACGAACATCTGCTTCGAGTTCGTGGAGGCCGAGGCGATTCTGCTCCTGCTGGACAGGGAGGGCATCTGTGCCAGCTCCGGTTCCGCCTGCACCACGGGATCGCTCGATCCCTCGCATGTGCTCAGCGCGATGGGCATTTCCCCGATGCGGGCGCGCGGTTCGGTCCGCTTCAGCCTCGGCCTCTACAACACCGAGGAGGAGGTCGATCACCTGATCAAGACCCTGCCCCCGATCATCGCCAAGCTGCGCGCGATCTCCCCTTTGAATCCGTCCCACCCGGACAACGACCAATACGACATCGAGGCCGCCCGGGTTAAACACGAGAAGGATCTCGCCGAAGCCCAGGCGCAGGAAGACCGCGCCACCGTCGGTGCCTGAACCCGAGAGCCGCGC
>CBFGQE010000156.1:0-7233 GCA_965650815.1 uncultured bacterium | reverse complement strand
TCCGCCTTGAGAAAGGTGTTGATCGGCACCGCGACGGCGCCGGTGGTGAAGACGCCGAAGAGCACCGAGATGAACTCCGGCCGGTTCTTCAGGAACAAGCCGACCCGATCGCCGGGCTGGATGCCGAACCGCTCGCGCAGCAGCCGGGCGATGGCGCGGGCTTGGGCGGCCAGTTCGCCGTAGTGCACCACGTCGCCGCCCCAGAAGACGGCCTCGCGGTCGGGCGCAGCCACGGCGGTTTCCAGGAAGGCATGGACGAGGTTCATGGCTGCGAACGATAGCGGCCCGACTCCTCCGGGGAAGCGCGGAGACTGCTTCGCACGTAGGACTTTGGTCGGACCGGATGGCCGGTCTCCACGGTGACCGGCGTTGTGGCGGCGGGCCGCGCAAGTCTGGAAACTTGCGGCACAGCAGGCTTGGAAGCCTGCGCTACGGGGCTCGGAGTCACTTCATCGGGCCGATCAGCTCGATGAAGGTGCCGTCCGGGTCCTGCACGAGGACGAAGTGGCTGTCGCGTCCGAGCGGCACCGGGGTTTCGCCGAGGAGCTTGATCTTCCGTTCCTTGATCCGCTGGACGATGGGCGTGAGGTCCTTCACGAGGATGGTGATGTAGCGCATCCCGGTCTGGCTGCTGATGAACTCGCTCTGCTGGGGCTTGGGCTGGTCGCCGAAGCTCATCAGCTTCCACTGGGTGGCCTCTTCACCCTGGCCGAGACGGAGCACCTTCACGTCGGTGGGGACGCCGTTGGCCAGTCCCGACTTCTTGGAGAAGTCCGCGCCGATGGTGAAGCTGCCGGTCTGCACCATGCCGACGACGTTGGTGTAGAAGTCGAGGGACTTGGCGAGGTCGCGGACCACGACGCCGACGCTGATGGTGGTGCTGGAGAATTCCCCGGTGGCGGCGCGGGCGGAGGTGGCGAGCAGGCCGAGAAGAGCGAGAAGGGCAAGGGCGTGTTTCATGGGATGGAGTGGTGCGGCGGCAAAGCTGTTTTTCGAAGCGTCCGGGGTCAAAGGGATTCTCGTGCTTTGGCGTTCTGTTTTCGTCCTTGAACGTCCTTGAAATCCCCTCTCGCCAAACGCGCCGGATCGGGCATCTTCCCGCCATGAAGCCGGAGCTGGAGGTCATTCAAAGGGTGGTCGCGGGCGCGCGTCTGCGGCTGCGTTGGCAACGGGGGCTCAATCTCCTCGGTCGCGTCCTGTTTGTCGGGACGTTGGCCTGGGTCGCGGTGCTGGTCGCCTACAAGCTGGCACCCATTCCCCCCGAGATCGTGCCGTGGTCCGGCCTGGCCGTGCTGGTGGCCGCCGCCGCCGCGTGGCTGGCGGGATTTTTGGGCGCATTGCCCGACGCGGTGGTCGCCCGGCAGGTCGATGCCGCCGCGCGTCTCAAGGACCGCGTCTCCACCGCCATCGAGATCCGCGACACCTCCACCGAATGGGCCCGGCTGCAGTTGGCCGACGCCGCCGAGAAGGTGAAGGACCTCCGGGGAGCGGCGCTGTTCCCCGTGCGGCTGCATCGGGCGTTCGGCCGCACCGTGCCGGCGCTGGCGATCGCCGCGGTGCTGGCCTTCGTCCCCGAGTATCGCACCGCCGCCCATCAGCAGGCGCAGACGGACAAGGCGGTGTTGAAGGACGTCGGCGAGAACCTCGCGCAGGTGCTCAAGCGGGAGGTGGAGAAGCCCGTCGAGAAGACGCCCGAGACGGTCAACGGCATCGAGGGAGCCATCGACCTCGCCAAGGAAATGGAGAAGGCCAAACTGAGCCGGGCCGATGCGCTGAAGGAGCTTTCCAGCATCCAGAAGAAGATGGAGGACCAGGCCCGCGAACTCGGCCAGACCCCGGGCTTGAAGCCGCTCCAGCAGGCGGCGAAGCAGTCGCAGGGCAACTCGCCCTCCGGAAACTCCGAGCTCCAGAAGAAGCTGGCCGACGCCCAGAAGGCCCTTGAGAAGCAGGGCCAGTCGATGGACGACGCGTTGAACCAGCTCAAGAAGGACATGGAAAAGGCCAAGGACGCCGCCGCCGGGATGGCCAGCAAGGACGGCGGCATGTCGCCCGAAGCCAAGCAACAGCTCGCCCAGCAGTTGGCCGAGATGGCCAAGCAGGCCCAAGCCCTTGGCGCTTCCATGCCGGATCTCGAAGCCGCCATCCAGGCGCTCCAGAACAGCCAACCCGACGCCTTCCTGCGCGACATGAATTCCGCGCTCAACGAACTGGAGAACCTCCAGGCGATGGCCCAGGCCATGGCCGAAGCGGAGAAGATGTCCGCCCAACAGCAGGCCAAGACCTTGGCGGAACAGTTGAAGAAGGGACAGTTCCAGGCCGCCCGCGAGACCCTCGACAAGATGGCCGAGCAGTTGAAGAAGGGCGAGATCAGCAAGGAACAGCTGGAGAAGATGCTCAGCGAGGTGTCCGAGGCCTGCAAAGCCGGCGACAAGTTCGGCAAGGTCGGTGAATGCCTCAGCAAGGCTTCCAACGCCATGAAGTCCGGCAACAAGGGCGAAGGTGGCCAGCAGCTCGCCGCCGCTTCGGAAGAACTCCAGCGGCTGCTCGACCAGATGGGCGACATGGACGCGCTCCAAGCCAGCTTGGATGCCTTGAACCGGGCGCAGTTGGCACTGTCCCAGTGCAAGAGCTGGGGCCAGTGCCAGGGCGGCATGAAGCCCGGCATGGGCCGGAAACCCGGCAAGGGCGGCCCGGGCGTCGGCACGTGGGAACCCGAGGGCGGCTACCTTTATTATCCCGAGATGTCCGAGCTTTTCGACTACAGCGACATGGAGCGTCCCGACATGGACGCCAAAGGCCACACGGATCGCGGCGACGGGGAGCTGGCCGAGGGGCTCAATCCCACCAAGCTCAACGGCCAGATGAGCCCCGGCGGCCCAATGCCCAGCATCACCCTCAAGGGCGTCAGCATCAAAGGCACCAGCAAGGTCGCGGTGGAAGAAGCCATGACCGCCGCCCAGAGCGAGGCCCGCGCCGCCATCAGCGACGAGAAGGTGCCCCGCGCCTACCGTGGCGCGGTGCGCGACTACTTCGACGACCTGAAGGAGTGATCTCCTCCGGTGCCGTTTCGTCGCCGGGCTTGCATCCGGCCCGCCGTTCCCTTCACTCGTAGGGCGTGAGGTTTCTTCCGGTCGCCCACCGCGAACTCCTGGCCGCAGGCCGCCGCCGGTCCACCTGGATCTGGAGGTGCATCTACTTCGCCGCCACCTTGGCCGTCTGCACCTGGGCGTATTTCGACGCGGCCCACCGCTCGTTCTCCCACCAGGGCGAAGAGGTCTTCGCGGTGATGGTCGGTTTCATGGCGTTCTACGCGGGCATCGCCGGGGTTTACGCCACGGCGGACACCTTCGGCTGGGAGAAGCGCGAGGGCACGCTCGGCCTGCTCTTCCTGACCGACCTCTCGGGCTGGGACGTGGTCTCGGGCAAGGGCCTGGCCAAGGCGCTCAACGTCTTCTACGGCCTGCTCGCCATGTTGCCGCTGCTCTCCGTGCCGCTGCTGCTCGGCGGCGTGACCGTCGGACAAGTGGGGCGCACCGCGCTGCTGCTGGTGGGCATGATGGTCCAATCCCTGGCCATCGGCCTGTGGGTTTCCTCGCGCAGCACGAACGAGCGCCGCGCCATCATGGCGACGCTCGGCCTCGTGCTCGCGCTGTTCCTGGGACCGGTCTTCACGGCCGCGTTGCTCGACGAAGCCTACGGCTGGTCCGAGCGGGAAATCGTGCCGGTCGGAATCCCCAGTCCGTTGTTCGGCATGATCGCGGCGCAGTTCGTCGGCACCGGCGGCGGACCCAACTGGCCGGGGGAAACGTGGCTCGTCTCGCTGCTGTGCTCGTTGGCCATCGCCGGGCTTTGCCTCGTCTCGGCCAGCCGCCATCTGCCGCACAGCTGGAGCCCGGAGTTGCTGGCGCACCACCGGATGCGGAGGGAAGGGCGCTGGTCGCCGTTGCGCTGGCCGGGCATGGCGCTGGGCCGGATCGCGGCGCTGCGCCAACGCTGGGACGAACGGCTCCGGCGCCATTTCGGCGCGAGACAACGGCGGCTGCTCGACGTCCATCCCTATGTCTGGCTCATCAACCGGGCGGCGGACAAACGGCTCCTCGCGACGGCCACGACCGTCGTGCTGCTTTCGATCTGGGGCCTCAGCCGGCTGGCCCATGGCCCGGTGATCGGCGGCTCTGAGCTCTTCTACTACTTCTTCGCCGTCCTCGCGTGGCTGCTGAGGATCTGGATGCTGGCGGAACCGGTCATGCGTTTGGGCGAAGACCGGAGGTCCGGCGCGCTGGAACTGGTCATGGTCACGCCGCAGCAAGGGCCGGAAATCCTCGGCGGCATCCAACGGGCGATGCGGCGGCAATTCGGCTGGGCCGTGGGTTTGTCGGTCACGGTGGCGGCCGTGGTGTGGTGGATGGACGACGCTCCGGGCTACTCGCGGGCAGGGGAATGGGAATGGCGCGGGCTGCTCTTCATGTCGGTGGTGGCGCTGCTGGTGGACTGCTTCGCGCTGCAATGGATCGGGCCTTGGCTGGGGCTTTCTTCGCGCTCGGTCACGACCGGTCTCGTCGCCGGCATGGCGCTGCTGGCGGCGCCCGACATCCTCCGGATCAGCATCGACGTGCTGGCCTCCAACACGCGCTTCGGTTTCTTCCGCTGGCTGCAACAGGCCGCGCCCGGCCACTGGAAGGCGCTGGTCTCCGCGCTGCTCGTCGGGATGTCCGCGGCCTGGTTCGCGGCGGCCTGGGCGTATCGCCGCTGGATCTGGCCGAAAGGGCTGAAGTGGCGTTTCACCGTGGCGGCCTTGCTGGCGGCACCGGCGTTCCTGACCCTCTTCGTCGGCTACAAGGCGCTGCGGCTGACCAGCTCGTTCTACTCCCCGGCGCTGCTGGCCGAATGGACCCACTGGCTGCTGATCGGCGTGGCCGTCTGGTCCTGGGCCAAGCCCGCGCTGGAAAAACGCTTCCGCGATCTGGCCACCGCCCCGCACCGGCCGGTCGAGTAGCGGAAGCCGGGGCGGGCCGGGCTCCCCCCGAGCTTTCTCCGAATCTGTGTTCATCCGGGTCCATCTGTGGTTAAACCCCTCCGCGTGCCGCCCCTGAAGATCATGCTCATCGCCGGCGAGCCGAGCGGCGACCAGCTCGCCGCCGAGCTCGTTACTGCCCTGCGTGCCGAACTGGCCGCGCGGTTCCCCGGCCGCGCCGCGGAATTCATCGGCGCCGGGGGCGCCAAGATGGCGGCCGCCGGCGTCGCCCTTCGCCTTGATCTGACCCGACACTCCGTCATCGGACTCATCGAGGTGCTGAAGCACTATCGCCAGTTCAAGCGCATCTTCGACGATCTCCTCGCCTACGCGACGGAGCAACGGCCGGACGTGGTGATCGGCGTGGACTACGGCGGTTTCAACCTCCGCTTTGCCAAAGCGCTGAGAGCGAAGGCCGGTAGGGCGAAGGCTCCCGCCGAGCCGCCCGGAGGATTCCCAAACGACAGCGCAGCCCAAGCGGCCGCCGGATCACGCCTCGGAGTCGCCAGAGACGCTCTTTCCACAGCAGACAGCGCCCAGGCGGCTCGGCGGGAGCCGTCGCCCTACCCTTGGAGCCCCCGGCTCGTCCAGTTCGTCTCCCCACAGGTCTGGGCCTCCCGCGCCGGCCGCGCCAAGACCATCGCGGAAACCCACGACCTGCTGCTCTCGATCTTCCCGTTCGAGAAGGCGTGGTATGCCGCGCGGCATCCGCAACTGCGCGTCGAATTCGTCGGCCACCCCGCCGCCGACCGCTTCGCGGGACTTCATTCGGAGTTGGGCGTTGAGCGTTCGGCGTTCGATGTTTCTTCCGCTTCCCGTTTGTTGCTCCTCCCCGGCAGCCGACCTTCCGAACTGAAGCGGCACTTGCCCGTGATGCTCCCCGCCGCGCGCCAAGTTCTCGCCGCCACCTCGGCGCAAGCCGTCATGGTGCTGCCGAACGACGATCTCGCCGCGCTCGCCCGCAAGCTCTCCGGCGGCGACCTGGACGGGATCGAAGTCCGCATCGGCGGCCTCGCCGACGAACTCCGCCGCGCCACCGTCGCCATCGCCTCCACCGGGACCGTCACGATGGAGTGCGCCTACTTCGGCGTGCCCACCGTCGCGCTCTACAAGATATCCTGGACCACCTACCAGATCGGGAAACGCATCGTGACCGTGAAGTATCTGGCGATGCCCAACATCCTGGCCGACGAGATCGTTTTCCCCGAGTTCGTCCAAAACGCCGCCACGCCGGAGAACCTCGCCGCCGCCGCGCTGGAACTGCTGAACAACCCACGCCGCCGCGAAGCCGTCCAAGCCACCCTCCGCCGCATTGTCGCCTCGCTCGGCGAACCGGGTGCCGCCCGCCGGGCCGCAGTCGCTGTGGCCGACTTGCTGCCATCGACGTAGCGCCAGCCCTTTCATGCCATTGCCAAAAACCGGTTCACTCCACAGTTTTCGGCATGAAATCCTGGGGCACGGTTCTGGCGCTGTTGGTGTTTCTCTTCGTTTCAGCACTCGCTCAAGCCGGAGACCTTTCCGGCACCATCAAGCTCCCGAACCAATCTGTCGGAGCCTCGAACGTCCTCGTCTTCATTTCGTCCGCGACGGCTCCCAAACCTGCGGAGCCAAACCAACCGGCCCAGTTGGCGGTGGCTGACCGCCGGCTAAAGCCAGAGGTCCTGATTGTTCAACCCGGTCAGATCGTGACGATCACCAACGCTGGACCAGCCAGCTACAACGTCACTTTCCACGCCAAGGACAATGCCCGGTCCAACCACGCACTCCCGGCGAACCACCAAGCCTCGATTCGTTTTGATAAGCCGGAACTTTTCATCCGCGTCGGCGACGATCTCGCCAGCCTGCGCGGCTATGTCTGCGTGGTGGACTCCGCCCTTCACGCCGTGACGGACGCCCACGGGCGGTTCACGCTCAGTGATCTTCCTCCCGGCAACCATACGGTCGTCGCGGTCCATCCGAAGCTGGGACGAATCTCCCAAGATGTCTCCGTCGCCGAAAGCACGGCTCTGGTGGAGCTGTCCCTGCCCGGCAACCAATCGAGCGCAAGCGCGTCCGCTCGCCCGTAGCGCCAGCCTCCGGCTGGCCGTGCCGCAACCGTCCCGGTTGCCGTAGCGCCGACATCCTGCCGGCCCGGAGGACGTCCTCCCGCCCAAGCACGTCCCGGCAAGCGTTTGATCCTGCCTTCGCAGCAAAAAAACCTCCATTGAGTCGGACGCCCT
>CBFGQE010000155.1:0-7240 GCA_965650815.1 uncultured bacterium | reverse complement strand
CGGAAGGCGTTGATAACGGGGCGGAATCCGCTGGCAGGGTTTCGGCTGGCTCGGAGATGAGCAGATGATCGGCCGGGATGGTTGTCCGGCCGGGCACGGGCATCGGGATGGCCGGTGGTCGTGTCGCTCTTCCCCTTGGACCTGATTCGGGCTGAAGCGCGCTGCGGGAAGCGAGGCGCGCGGGCGGTTTCTGGAATGTTGCCGCCCAGCGCCGCGCCGAACTTCCAGCGAACTTTGCAAAGCCCTTCCCGGGTGGAAACGAACCGCCATCACCCGAAAGGAACAGGAACAGCATGAAAGCCGACGTTTGTGACAAAGACACCGCGATCGAGACCGCCGGACGCCAGCGGTCCGAGGCGCAGCAGGAATTCCCCTCCCGGCAGCCGCCGTCGTCGAAGGCCGACCCGGCGGACGCGATGAAGAAGATGGATGCGGCGGGGACGCCGGGTCCGGCGCACCGGGCGCTCGCCGGTTTGGTGGGCGACTGGAAGGCGGAGGTGAAGTGTTGGTGCGAGCCCGGCGGCGAGGCGCAGGTGAGCCAGGGCCGGGCCAAGGCCAGCCTGAAGTTCGGCGGCCGTTTCCTGGAAGAGGACTTCCACGGCGAGGCGATGGGGCGGCCGTTTTCCGGCTACACGTTGATGGGCTACGACAACACGAAGCAGAGCTTCACCAGCGTGTGGATCAGCGACACGCAGACGGCGACCTTCGTCAGCGAAGGCAAGGGCGACAACGGCTACAAGGTCATCACGCTGCAGGGCACGTCGTCCTGTCCGGTCAATGGCCGGATGGAGGTGAAGTCGGTGCTGCGGGTGATCGGCCCGGACAAGCACACGTTCGAGATGTTCGACGTCACCGGGGGCAAGAACGTGAAGACGATGGAGATCACCTACACGCGGGCTTGAGGTCGGTCGAACGGGCCAGCCCCGCCGTCGGCCGACGGCGGGGCTGGCTTTTCCGTGTCAACGAGACCGAAGGTTCACGCCTTGGCCGGCGCTTCGTCGGCGGGGTCCGGGATGGCGGGGCGGTGGCGGCCGACGAGCCACTCGAAGATGGGCGAGGCCATGAGGGTGGTGACGACGGCCATGATGACGAGGGTGGCGAAGAGCGCGGGGGAGATGATGCCGCGCTGGAGGCCGATGTTGATGATGATGAGCTCCATCAGGCCCCGGGCGTTCATCAGGGTGCCGATGCCGAGGGCTTCGCGGTTCGAGATGCCGGTGGCGCGGGCGGCCAGCCAGCAGGCGCCGCCCTTGCCCGCGACGGCGGCGAGCAGGACGAGCCCGGCCATGCCCCAGAGGTAGCCGGAATCGAGCAGGCCGATCTGGGTGTTGAGCCCGGAGTAGGTGAAGAAGAGCGGCAGGAGCAGCGCCACGGTGAGGGGCTGGATGCGGGCGATGAGGCCCTCGGCCACGATGCCGCGCGGCATGGCGATGCCCATGATGAAGGCGCCGAAGACGGCGTGGAGCCCGATGGCGTCGGTGAACCACGCGCCCAGGGCGAGGAGGATGAGGCAGACGACGAATTCGCGGTCGGAGAGTTCGCCGCGCCGTTCGATGCCTTGGGCCCATTTCGCGAGCAGCGGCCGGATGACCAGCAGCGTGAGGGCCACGTAGGCCGCGCCGCCGGCGATGTTCTTCACGGCATGGCCGATGTCGCCGTCGAAGCTGGCGAGCACGACCGCGAGCAGGGACCAGGCGGCGGCGTCGTCGATCGCGCCCGCGCCGAGGGCGACGGTGCCCATCGTGGTGCCGGCGAGGCCCTTGAAGTGGATGATGCGGGCGAGCATCGGGAAGGCGGTGATGCACATGGACGCGCCGAGAAAGACGGTGGCTTCCAGCAGCGAGGTCTTTTCCGGAAACAGTTCCGTGTGGTGGAAGAAGAACCAGCCGAGCGCGACGCCGAGGACGAAGGGAGCGACCATGCCCGCGAGCGAAACCGCGACGGCGCTGCGCAGGCGGCGCTGGACGATGTCCACGCGGAACTCGAGCCCGACGACGAACATGTAGGCGGCGAGGCCGAGCTGGGAGATGGGGAAGAGCACCTTCATGGAGTCGGCCGGGAAGAGCTTGGCGGAGATCTCCGGCCAGAAGAGGCCGAGGAGCGACGGGCCGAGAAGCACGCCGGCGATCATCTCGGCGACAACCTGCGGCTGGCCGAAGCGCTTGGCGATCTGGCCGACGATCTGGCAGACCGCGAGGATGACGGCGATCTGGAGGAAGAACTGGATGGCGAGCTGCAGGTGGCTCATGGGGCGGGAAGATGGCGCAACGGTGTTGGTAACGGAAATAACATCTCGCTATGGATTCGATGCCGATCTGTTATCACGGTCCTGGCATGGATCTCCGTCATCTCCGCTACTTCCTAGCCGTGGCCGAGGAGCGCAGCTTCTCCAAGGCGGCGCGGCGTCTGCGCATCGCCCAGCCCGCGTTGAGCCGGGCGGTGAAGGAGGTGGAGGCGTTCCTGGGCACTGCGGTGCTCGACCGTTCGCGGCACCATGTGCGGCCCACGCCGGCGGGGGCGGTGCTGCTGCAGGAGGCCGGGCAATTGCTGGAGCGGTGGGACGAAACCATCCGCCGGGTGCGCCGCACGGCGGCGGGCGAGGAGGGGGAGCTGCGACTCGGCTACATCGGGCCGCCCACGGAGCCGTTCCTCGGCCGGTTGCTCCAGGAATACCGGCGGCGCTATCCGCTGGTGTCCGTGCACCTGGAGGAACGCACCCCGGAGCGCGTGTGGGAAATGGTCGCGCGGGGACGGCTGTCCGCCGGGTTGACCCGGCCGGTGGCGGTGGAGGCGGCGCCCGGGCTGAAGACCGTGCTGTTGCGCGAGGAACCGCTCGGTCTGGCGCTGCGGGGGGACCATGCGTTCGCGGGGCGGGCCTTCGTGAACTGGAGCGCGCTGGAGCGGGAGCCGCTGGTGCTGCTGGCCCGGCGCGAGGGCATGGGCCTGCACGACGCGGTGATCTCCGGCTGCCGCGCGGCGGGCTTCTCCCCGCGCGTCGTCCACCTGCCGAGCCTGATCGGCACGGTGCTGAACTACGTGGAGGCGGGCGAAGGTCTCGGCGTGGTGCCGGACTCGGTGGTGCCGCCCGGCGCGGCGTTGCGGTTCGTGCCGCTGCGGCCGGTGGTCACGGTGCCGCTGGTGCTGGCCTGGCTGGAGCAGGAGGACGACCCGCCCGTGCGGCGTTTCCGCGAGCTGGTGGTGGAATGGAAAAGGGCCGGGCTGCTGTGGCCCGGCCCGTGATCCGTCGCCGACGGGGATCGGCGGGTCATTCGCCGAGCACGGCGTCCCAGCGCATGTCGGCGATCCATTGGGCGAGCTTCTGGATGTCCTCGGGCGGGACCTTGCCCTTGAAGCCGACCATCGGCACCGCGCCCCACTTGCCGGTGCCGCCGTTCTCGATCTGCGCGGTGATCTTCGCGAGGAGGTCGGCGTCGTTCCGGTATCGGGTGGCGACGTCGAGGTAGGAGGGGCCGACGACCTTCTTGTCGAGCTGGTGGCAGCTCATGCAGGTGTGCTTCATGGCGAGGGCGCGGACCTTGGCGGATTCGGCCGGGACGAAGCGCGCGGGCAACACGACCCAACCTTCGGCCGTCTTGAGCGGCACGCCGAACAGGTTCTGCGGACCGGCGGGGATGTCGCGGCCATCGAGCGACTGGCCGACGAGGATCTTCGCCTCGGTCCCGGCGGCGTCCTTCACCGGAACGGACTTCCCGGCGGCGAACTTCGGGGCAGCGGCGGCGAAGGTGACGTTGGTCAACACCACGTATTCGGCGACCAGCGCGGAGGCGTCCTTGAGTTCGTCCAGCGAATGGGCGGTGGGCTTGAGCGTCTTGCCGGAGCCGGAGACCGCTTCCTTGGTGGTCTGGAGCACGGCCAGGCCGAGGGGATGGTCGGCGAGCTTGCCGGTGAGGCTGACGGCGTCGCGCGGTTTGATCTTGGTGTCCTTGGCCAACAGCACGGGCAGGGCGGAACCTTCTTCCTGGAGCACGGCGAGCACGGTGCCGTCGGCCAGCGTGGCGCGGGCGGCGACGACGCCCTCGACGGCGTATTCGGTGGCGGTGTCGGCGGCCTTGCCGGTGGCGGGATCGATCTTGGCCGCGACGTCCTTGAGCTCGGTCGCGCGGGTCATGGTCGCGAGGGAGAGGAGCAGCGTGGCGGCGAGAAGCGGGGTGAACTTCGGTTTCATGGCGGATACGACGGATGTTGTTTTCGGCGTTTGGACGAAAAGGGAACGGAGCGTTTTTGTGGCATGAATTGGCGACATCAGGGCGGGGTCACGCGCAGGCGAAAGAAGCGGGAACCGGCGGTGAGGGCGATGGGAGCCGTCGTGTGGAGACGGCCGTTCCCGATGACCGGTTCCCCAAGCCCGGCCCATTCGGCATCGGGTCCGAGCACGGGCGACGACTCAACGGCATAGGTCCGGAGCGTCTCCGTGCCGAAGGTCAGGGCCACGCCATCGGGGCCGACGCTGGGCGTCAGCAGCGAGGTGCCGGCCTGGAAGAACATCGGGACGATCTCCGACGGCGCGTGGAGCGGGCCGCCGCCGGGACCGTTGGTTGAGACATCGACAATCTGGAAGCCGACGGTGTAGAGGCCGGGGCGGTCCACGCTGAAGCGTCGGCCGTGGATGTGGCCGTAGGGATCGCTGCCGGGGGAACCGTCGCCTTCGCCCAGGAAAAACCGGTTCGTGCCACCGGTTGTGCCGACGGGGACGGTGAAGGTGATCTGCTCGGCGATGAAGTCGCCGTCCGAGTCCCACATCGAGAGGCTGCCGCCCTCCGGTCCATCCACGCTGACGATCCGCAGGGCTAGGAGCGCGCCGGGCAACGGGGCGTTGTCGTGCGGGCCGCCGTTGTCGGGCTCGACGGGGAGGCTGGTGAAGACGGGGTTGTTTTCGAGGTCGGGATCGTTCCGCGAGCTGGTGCCGCTGCGATAGATGGGGCCGAGGGCGAGATGGTTCGTGGGGGTGAGGCGGTAGAGGAAGCCGGTGTTGGTGGCGTAGGCATCGCCGTTCACGAAGAGGAGCTTCGCGCCGACCTCCCGGGTTGCCACGCCGCCGTCGAGGTGCTTGTGGGCGTGCGCGGTCCAAATCGAGAAGAGCAAGGCGGCAATCGGAGCGCGGAAATTTGCGGTGGGTTTCATCGGGCGTTCATGGCAGTTGAAGGGGTGTGGGGCCAAGCGGCCGGACGGAAGTCCCGACCCGATTGTGCTGTCCAGGCCACGGGCCGGAGCTTCGAGGTCGCTTGCGTCCCACACCCCAAGGTTTTGGTGGTTACTTCCGGCGGCGCGCCTTCAGGAACAGCGCTCCGGCTCCGATCGCGACCAGCGCGGTGGAGGCGGGTTCGGGCACCGGGGTGATGTCCAACGTGAGCGACAGGCCGTAGGCCTTGCCGGCATCGGCCGAGGTCTTGTTCGCAATGTCGTTTCCGCCCACGAGGATGGTGTAGTCGCCCGCCGGAAGCTGGAAGGTGCCGGTGGTTGTGCCGTCGGTGTTTTCGTCGAAGGAGAAGCCCTGTAGCACTAAGCTGGAGAGTTCCGCGTCGTTGCCGGCCACGTCGCCGTCCCCGCCGATTCTCCAGTTGCCTTGGGCGTTCCAGGACCCGTCGGTGTCTTCGTGGTCAAAGGCGACGCCGAGATTCGCCTGCGCCCAAGCCGTGCGCCAAGCGAGCGAGGCTTCGGCTCCATCATGGTCCGCACCGGTTTGGGTGCCCATGAAGGGCGAGACGGCGGCCAGGCCGGAATAGACCGAGAAGCCGGGGAGCAACCCGCCGATGGAGGAGGCGGTGGCGTCGGCCTTGGCGGAAGCGGTGATCGTGACCCAGGTCTCGCTGCTCAGGCTGAAGCGAAAGGCGCGGGCCTTGTGGCTGTCGCCGAGATTCGCGTCGGCGGCATCGGCCCAGCCGAAATTTCCGGTGACGGCCTGATTGGCGATGGTCGCGGTGACGGCTTCGGTTCCGGTGAAGGAGCCGAGATTGCGGCCGCTGTAGGTGAGATGCGCCTGCGCGGCGGTGGCCAGGCAGGCCAGACCGAGGAGCGCGGGAGCGATGGGTTTACGGGAGGTCATTGTGTTCTTTTTCTGCTATGGGTTGGTGTTGCCCAGACCGTCGGGGCGCAGGAAGCGCGAGCCGATGCGGTCCAGATCGGGGATGACCCGCGCCCAGCGGCGACCTTCCACATGGCCATCGGCGAAGAGGTAGTTCGCGGACGCGCCATGCCGCACCACGTCCACCTCACCGGAGAACGCGTTGGTGCTGATGCCTTCGCTCGGGGCTTCGGCGAAGTGGAAATGGTCGGAGGTGCCGAAATCGCGGACGGTTTCGGCGTAGTGCAGGGTCTCGCTCGGGGCGGGCACGCGGCCCAACCGGGAGAAGTCGAGCTGGCTCGCGCCGAACGGGTGCGGGGTCAAAAAATCGTTGAGGGCGAAACTGGTCCGCCGGGTTTTGTGGGGATCGGCAGGGCAGCGATAGACGTTGGTCACGCCATAGGGTTCCAGCCGCCCGATCCAGGAGGCGCCCTGGTGGGCCGACATCGGGAAGCAGTCCTGGTTGTCGCCGCAGTAGAGCGCGACGCCGAGGCCGATCTGCTTGAGGTTCCCCAGACACTGGATGGACTTCGCGCGGGCCTTGGCCTTGCCGAGGGCGGGCAGGAGCATTCCGGCCAGGATCGCGATGATGGCGATCACGACCAGCAGCTCGATGAGCGTGAAGCCCGAGGGCTTTTTTTTCATGGAAGCCGTCGTGGTGACGGCGGGAATTCTGGGAACCGAAACGTGTCCCCGGAGGCGGCTCCAGGAACGGACATGCACCTGCCGGTCAGGCGCGGGCACACTTCAGGCGGGGAGGCTCAGGCGAGCCGGGGAGGCGGGAGCGGAGGGGCGGAAAAACGGGCGCAGGGCGAGGCCGTCAGCGGAGAAGCGGTGATCTCAGGTGCCGTCGCGAAGACGAAGGTGTGATCGGCATCGAGGCAGGCATCGAACTTGGGGCCGGGCTTCTGCGCGTCCTGCTTCTGCTGTTCCTGCTGCTGGCCGTCCTTCACGAAATGGCAGAGGCGGCAGGGATGCTGGCCGTCGAAGGTTTTCTCCAGAGCGACGGACAAGGAGTCGGTCTGCGAATAGCTCACGACCATGCCGACCCAGGCGACCGATTGCAGAAACGCCCAGTGCAGGCCGATGGAAACCATCAGCGCCAGCACGACGGGCAATTTGAGCAGGCGGCTCGACATTGTCGGTAGAGGAAGACGG
>CBFGQE010000154.1:0-7251 GCA_965650815.1 uncultured bacterium | reverse complement strand
TCGGCCTCGAAGTTCAGGATCAACCGGTGGCGCAGGGTGGGCGGGGCCACGGCGACGATGTCGTCCACGCTCACGTTGTAGCGGCCTTCGGTCAGGGCGCGGACCTTGCCGGCGAGCAAGAGGCATTGGGCACCACGCGGGCTGCTGCCGAAGCGGAGGTATTGGCTCGTCACCGGGGCGGCGGTCTCGGTCTTGGGATGGGTGGCCAAAACCAAGCGCACGGCGAAGTCCTTCACGTGGCTGGCCACGGGCACTTGGCGGACCAGGCCCTGGAAGTCGGTCAATGCCTCGCCGTCGATGACCTTTTGGATGTCGGCCTTGTGGCCTTCGGTGGTGCGGTTGAGCACTTCGGCGAGATCGGCACGGGAGGGGTAGCCGACGACGAGCTTGAAGAAGAAGCGGTCGAGCTGGGCTTCGGGCAGCGGGTAGGTGCCTTCCTGGTCGATGGGGTTCTGGGTGGCGAGGACGAAGAAGGGTTTGGGCAGCGGCCGGAGTTCGCCGCCGGCGGTGACCTGTTTCTCCTGCATGGCCTCGAGCATGGCGGACTGGGTCTTGGGCGTGGCACGGTTGATCTCATCGGCCAGGACGAGGTGGGCGAAGATGGGGCCTTTCTGGAACTCGAAGCCGCGCCGGCCATGGGCGTCCTCGACGACGAGGTTGGTGCCGAGGATGTCGGCCGGCATGAGGTCGGGGGTGAACTGGATGCGGCTGAAGGAAAGGTCCATCACCTCGCTGAGGGTGCGGACGAGGAGCGTCTTGCCGAGGCCGGGCACGCCTTCGAGCAACACATGGCCGCCACCGAAGAGCGCGGTGAGCGTGCCATCGACGATGTCGGTGTGGCCGACGATGACCTTGCCGATCTCGGCGCGGAGCTTTTGGAAGGCGTCGCGGAACTGCTGGATTCTCTCGGGGGTGTTCATGGCAACTCTTGGCTTTGCCGTCGGACGGTAACGAGGTTTGCCGCCGCGTCCAGCGTGGTCTTCGGAAAGGTGCCGCTGTAGGGAGAGGAAGTTCTTGAGACGAAGCACGAACCCACCCCCGACCCCTCCAAGGAGGGGACAAGACAGGACGCCCATCGGCAGCCGAACGCGCGAGACCAATTCCCCTCCATGGAGGGGTCAGGGGCGGGTAGGCGCGCAACGCTCCCGCGCTCCAGTTTCCCTTTGTCTCGGATTGGTTCCGCCCTGTTAACTCGCCCGCGTCATGAGCAAACCGTTCCGTCTCGGCATCCTCGGCTCCGGCAAGGGGTCCAACATGGTCGCCATCGCCGACGCCATTTCCGCGGGCCAGGTGCCGGCCGAGATCGCCGTGGTCATCAGCGACGTGGAGGGCGCGGGCATCTTGAAGCACGCCGCCGATCGGAACCTGCCCGCGCGCTTCATCCCGCCCGGAAAATTCCGCACCAAGCTCGACGAAGACGCCGAGGCCGCCTACTTGGCCGCGTTGCGCGACGCGCAGGTGGACCTGGTGGTGCTGGCGGGCTTCATGCGCATCCTGAAGGGCGAGTTCCTCCGCGCCTTCGAGCAGCGCGTGATCAACATCCATCCCTCGCTGCTGCCTTCTTTCCCCGGATTGGAGGCATGGAAGCAGGCGCTGGACTACGGCGTGAAGGTCGCGGGCTGCACCGTCCATTTCGTCGATCAAGGCGTGGACACCGGCCCGATCATCGCGCAGGAAGCCGTGCCTGTGCTCGACACCGACACGGCGGCCACGCTGCACGAACGCATCCAGGTGGCGGAACGCGCCCTCTATCCGAAGGCCGTGGCCGCGTTGGCCCGGGGCGAGATCCGGGTGCAGGGCCGTCACTGCGTGCGGACGCGACCGGCCTGAGGAAAGGGGCCGTCAGCCCGAACGTTCAAGCAGGCCCGACAAGACTCCCTGCCTCGTCAGGCGGAAGCGGTCCCGGACGGCGAGGAAGCCATCCAGCAGTTCCGCCGGGGAACCGTTCCTCGGAAAAACCATCCGGAGCGACGACGGCTCGATGCGGACGGTGGCGGCGACGCCTTCGACCGACAGGACGCAGTCCCGGCAATCGGACGGATAGTCCACGGTGAGTCCGGACGAGGCGTCCAGATCCTCCACGGCGTCGATCACCGTCTCGACGCCCACGGCGCCGCCGAAGGTGAAGACCAGTTCGGAGAACTTGCCGGCAAAGAGCGCGTCGAACTCGGGCCGCCTCACGACGCCGCCGTCCACCGCGCACAGCGTCTGCGCGAGCTTCCAAGCGGAAGGATCGTCGTCGTCCAGCGCGTAGGCCCACTCGAAGGAAAAGTCCGGCGTCCGCAGCAGAGCACCGGGGCTGCCGACGGAGAGGTCCATTTCCCGGCGCTTGTAGCCGAACGCGGCGCGGGCGGCCTGGAACAGGGCCTCGGCCCCTTCCGCCAGTTCCCGGGCGCAGAGACGGGCGAGAAAGGCGGTGGTGGCCGGGCAGACCGAATCCGGGACGCTGTGGCGGGACTTGTCGAAGCCGTCGAGGCCCTTGACCCAGCCGGAGGAATGGGCCCGGAAGTCGATCCCACGGACCGGTCCCTCGTTGTTTGCCGCCGCCATTTCCGGACTCCGGATCGGGCTACTCGGTGAAGAGCGCGGATTGGCGGATGGTGTCGGCGAGCAGTTCGCGCTCCTCCGGCAGGATGTTCCCGGCGCTGGCGACCTTGATGTAGGGCTGCGCCTTCTTCATCTCTCCGTTGGCCGCGAGCACGGCGGCGTAATAGACGGCGATCGAGGGATGGGCGGCATACTGGGGCGGGATGCGCTCGAACATGTCCAGGGCCTGTTCGGCCTTGCCCTGGAGCAGGAGCGAATAGCCGTAGGTGGCGAGCACCGCCGGGTCCTTGGTGCGCTCGGCCCAGGCCAACTGCGCGAGACGGTGCCCTTTCTCCATGTCCTGCTTCAGCAGGAGCGAGAGGGCGGCTACGTTGTTGCGGATCATCGTGTCCTCGGGATTCACCGCGAGCATCCGCCGGGAGACGGCCAGCATGTTCGTGGTGTCGGGGATGCGGGAGTAGTGGTCGAAGAGCAGGGTCAGCGCCCAGCGGCGGTCGGTCGGGGCGCCGGCGGAGAGCTCGAGCATGGCCAGCGCCTTGTCGCGCCAGCCGGATTCGGTGGCGGCCTGCCAAAGGGCGCGGCGGCCGCGCGGGGTGTGGCGGCCCTTTTCCACCGCGGCGTTCCACGCCGTGTCGGCGAGGTTCGTCTGGCCCATGCCATGATGCACCCGGGCCAGCAGCGCGAGGCGCAGGTGGTCGTCCGGCCCCCAGTTCTCGGTGCCGAGCCAAGCGGCGCATTCCTGGCCCTGGCGGACGCCGAGGTAGCCTTCGAGCCGTGCGGCGCGCAGCAGCGGATTGGAGGCAAGCTCCGGTGGGAGACCCTTGATCCAGTCCACCGTCTGGTTGCCGTAGCCCCGGGAGGTCATCCACTGGGAGACGCCGAGCACGGCCGCGATGTTGGTGCCGGCGGCGGCGCGCGTCGCGGCCAACCGGGTTTCGAGATCCGGGGCCTTCTCCAACCGGAGGAGATCGAGGAACCGGAGCTGGTCGGCGATGCCCGCTTCGGGCTCGCGCAGCACGGCCTCCAGGTGGAGCCGGGCCGTCGTGGCGTCGCCCTTCTGGAGCGCCAGCATGCCGAGGATGCGGCGAGCCTCGGGGGTGAAGCCCGGTTTTCCCACATAGGATTCGATCTGGGCACGGGCGGTCTCGGCCACGGCGTCGTTGGTGCTGAGCATCTGGAAGCGGGCGAGGAGGAACCGGTTGGTGGCGTTGCCCGGGTCGAGCTTCACGGCTTCGCCGGCCGCCTTGGTCGCGGTGGCCACGTCGCCCACCGCCGCCGCCAGTTTGGCCTGCACGAGCTTGACGGGGAGGGTTTCCAGGCTCGTGGCGTCGAGTCCCTTGAGGGCTTCGGCCGCCTGGGCGTAATCGGCGCGGGCGATGGCGGATTCCGCCCAGCGGATGCGGTGGCGGAGGTATTGGGGCTCGCGCTGGGCCACGGCCCGCCGCCAGTAGGTCACCTGCGCGGGCTCCAGCTTCTCGGCATATTCCGCCATCCGCTCATAGGGCTCGATGATACCGGGATGGACCTGCATGGCCTGGCGCAGGCTGAATTCCACGCCTTCCCAATCGGAGCGCCCGGCCGCCTCCTGCGCGAACTCCAGCAGGTGCTGGTAGCGCCAGACGCGGTAGCGGTCGGCTCCCCAGTAGCCGGTGATCACGAGGACCATCAGCGCCAGGCACCAGAGCAGGCGGCGGCGCCACTTGACCGTCGGGGATTCGGGCACAAAAGGGATCGGCTCAGCCATTTGCCGAGGGTTGTCGGCAGAAGCGGAACCAAAGTCAAATCCCCTTCCCCGGACCGGGCCGCGAGCGGTCCGCAAGCCCCGAGCCGGTGCTTGCTTTCCCATTTCGGGCCAAGCAAGGTCGCCGCCTGATTTCGAGACCCGGCCCCCGGTGCGCCAACCGCTTCCGAGGGCCTTTTGTGCCGCAATGAACATCGAGAACGAACTGGATCTGGAGTCGCTGTTCCAGCCCGCCTGGGCCAAGCAGCCGTCCGACGCTAACAAATACGCCCGCTACACCGGCAACGAAGGCGCCGAGCGCGGCGGAGACCGGCCGTTCCGCAAGGGGCCCCGCCCCGGCGGTCCCGGCGGCGAACGTCGCGGCCCTCGCGAAGGCGGTTTCCGTCCGCAGGGTTCCGGCGGCGGCGCTCCGCGCGGCCCGCGTCCCGAAGGCGGCGACCGTGGTCCGCGTCGCGACGGACCCCGCGGTCCGGGCGGTCCGAGAGGCGATTTCCGCGGCGGCCCTCGCCGTGACGACCGTCGTCCCGAACCTCCGCCGGCCCTGGAGCTGAACTTCACCATCCAGCCGGAGGAGAACGGCGTCGATTCGCTCGCCCGCCAGATCAAGCTCACCGGCCGCGCCTATCCGCTCTTCGAGATCGCGCAGCTCATCGTCCAGAAGCCCGAGCGCTACCGCGTCAGGATCGAGTCCAAGAAGAACGCCGAGGGCGCCCCCGCCCAGCCGCTCTTCACCTGCGCGCTCGACGACACCGTCTGGCTCACCGAGCAGGAGGCCGTCAGCCACATCCTCCAGAACCACTTCGCCACCTTCTACCAGGCGGAGAAGACGCCGTGCGATCCGCCCAAGGGCGTCTATACCTTCGTCGCCCAGTGCGGCATGAGCGGCGTGGTGCTCGGACCGCCGAACTACCACGACTACCAGAACCAGCTCCGCCGCCTGCACCAGGCCCGCTTCGACCGGATGCCGTTCGACATGTTCAAGTCCCGCGTGAAGATCGTGAAGGACGAGGAGGTCGTGAAGAAGTGGATCGAGGACCAGAGCTTCAAGACCGAATACATCGCCCTGAACCTGCCCGAGCCGCTCCGCCTCTCCAGCATGGAGCAGGTCGAGAAGCACTTCCGCGAGGTGCATGTGCCGAACATCGTCAAGCAGGTGGACTCCCTCACCCTCGGCGGAGCCGCCGTGCGCGATGTGAAGCAGCCCGCCCTGCTGCGCAATCTCCGCCATCTGTGGGAGGAGCAGCGCCGTTTCCCCATCGCGGTGGTCAACGTGCTCAGCTCGCAGCTCGCCTCCCGCGGCCTGCAGTTCTTCAAGGTCAACAAGACCGTCACCCACGTCAGCGTCGCCCGGCCGCACTTCCTCGATCTCGCGGCCAACCCGGTGTCCGACGGCGTGCGCAAGATCGTCGAGTTCATCAACGCGACGCCCAAGTGCACCCGCAAGCATCTCCTCGACGCCTTGGCCCCGGCTCCGGCTGCTCCGGCTCCTGCGCCCGCGCCGGCCGCCGAAGCCGCCGCTCCGGCGGAATCTTCCGAAGCCCCCGCCGCTGCGCCCGCTCAGGCCCCGGCTCCGGCTGCTGAACCCACGGCGGAACAGCGCGCCGTGATCGGCGACCTGCATTGGCTCATCCATCAGGGCCACGTCATCGAGTTCCACAACGGCATCTTGGAGACCGCCAAGAAGCCGGCTCCGAAACCGCAACCGCAGCCCAAAAAGGAAAAACCGGCCAAGGCCCCTGAAGCCACCGCTCCGGCGGCGGCTGCATCCGAGGCTGCACCGGCCGAAGCTCCGGCTCCCGCCGAAGTGGAAACGTCCGCTGTCGCCGAGGCCCCCGCGCCCGCCGAACCCGCCGCGCCTGCGGAGGAACCTCCGGCCGCGCAGTAATCGCTCGGGCTCTTCCGAAAACATCACGGCCGACTTCGCCCGAAGTCGGCCGTTTTGCTTTTTGGGTTGGCCCGGCTGCCCGTTCAGCGCACCGCCACGAAGCGGATGCAGACCGGCGAACCTACGCTCAAGGACTGTCCGGTCGCCGCCAGCTTTCCGGTCGCCGCGTCCACCCGGAAAAGCACGACGGAATCCGAGCCCTGGTTCGCCACCCAGAGGAACTTGCCGGTGGGATCGAAGTTGAAGTTGCGCGGCGTGCGGCCGCCGGTCGCGACGTGTTCCACGAGCCGGAGCTTTCCCGCCTCGTCCACCGCGAAGACCGCGATGGAATCGTGGCCGCGATTCGAGCCATAGACGAAGCGCCCGTTCGGATGCACCCGGACTTCGGCCGTGGTGCTGGAGCCGGAGAAGTCCTTCGGCAAGGTCGGTTGCGAGTCGATGGCCGTCAGCGTGCCCTTCGCGGCATCCCAGGAAAAGCTGGCCAACGTAGAGAGCAATTCGTTGATGACGAAGACGAACTTACCATCCGGCGAAAAGGCCAGATGCCTCGGGCCCGATCCCGGCGGCAGCGCCATCTCCGACTGCGCAGCCAGCGAGCCCTTAGCCACATCGAAAGCCGACACATAGATCCGGTCCGTGCCCAGATCGGCCGCCAGCGCGAAGCGTCCGTCCGGCGAAAGGTTGATCGAGTGCGCGTGGGGTTGCTTCTGCCGGTTCGGGTTCACGCTGGAACCCTTGTGTTGAACCAAGGCCGAATGCGGCAGCAGTTCTCCTGAAGGATTCAGCGGCAGCACGGCCACGTTGCCGCCCATGTAGTTCGCCGCGAGCACGTGTTTGCCGGAAGCATCGACGATCACGTGGCAGGGCGCGCCGCCGCCGGTGGACTGCTGGTTCAGCTCCTTGAGCTGGCCGGTCGCGACATCAATTTGGTAGGCGGTCACATAGCCCCCGGACTGGTCGCGCCAACGGTCCGTCTCATTGACCGCGTAGAGATGGCGGCCGTCGGGATGCACGGCGAGAAAACTGGGGCTGGTCGCCTTGGCCGCGAGCTTGGGCTCCTCCGCTTTGCCCGTTTCGG
>CBFGQE010000153.1:0-7325 GCA_965650815.1 uncultured bacterium | reverse complement strand
ACATCAACGCCGAGGACGCCGCCCGCATGTTCCCACAGGGCCACGGCGACGCCTACGGCCACTACCTCACCGCCATCAAGGGCTACTACTCCCTCCTGTTGAACTCCTACTTCGACTGGGTGCCGCGCATCGAAGCGGTCAACGTCCTCGGCCAGCCCGTGTCGGTGGACTACCAGGACGAACGCAAGTTCGCCGCCGCCGCCGCCGCGCTGGCCCGCGCGGGACGGCAGACCTTCGACCTCACCTGGCGCAAGGACTACCAGCCCGTCGCCACGGCCGGCTGGACGCACTTCTCGCCCACCCGCATCAATGCCCAGCGCTCCTACATCAGCGCCGTCGATGGAGCCACGAACCATCCCGTCCGGCACTTCGGCATGGACCAGTGGGCCAGCCGCGTCGGCCAGGGCTCGTATCTGAACTGGATCGTCGGCAACGCCCTCGTCCCGCACGAGGACCCGATCCCCACGCACGAGGGCATCCAGAAGGTGGACCGCACCACCGTGCCCGAGCTCCAGGAGCTGGCCACTCTCGGCGGCGGGCTCCAGACCGCGATGGACAACGCCGAGGGCGGCCTCTCGCCGCTCGGCATCCCCGAAGGCGGCCTCGCCTTCGACATCAATCCTTATCCCGTGGTCGCCGGACAGAACGGCGCGCACTTCGAGCAGATCTACCAGCGCGCGACCGCCGCCCTGAACAACGCCGTGGCTTCCTTCGACGACGCGAAGGACGTCACCCGCCTGATGCGCTCCGAACAGGATTCCCTCGCCGAGCTCCAGAACACCGTCGCCCAGCAGGAGCAGGCCTACACCGTCGCCCTCATCGACCTCTACGGCACGCCCTATCCCGACGACATCGGGCCCGGCAAGCTGTATCCCCAGGGCTACGCCGGGCCCGACCTGATCCACTACGCCTACGTGGACCTGCCGGAGACGAAGTTCCAGGAGATCTGGAGCTACTCCAACACCACCGAATGGAACGTCCCGCTGCGCGACCTCCCGTCCGACTGGACCAGCAAGCACTACACCAGCGTCGTGGCGATCTCGCTCACGAACTCGACGGCCACGGTCACGAACATCTTCCCCACCGTCACCAACATCGTCTTCAACATCGGGCCCCACGGCTACGCCGAGAAGCCCGCGGCCTGGACCAGCCGACGCTACGCGCCCGGCCAGATCCAGCAGGCCATCTCCGAGCTCATCCTCGCCCACATGCGGCTGCGCCAGACGATCAACGACACCGCCGGGGACCTCGTCGTCTTCCAGAAGGCCCTCGACGTCTTCGCGGCCGACAACCAGACCTACGGCACCATCCGCGACATCAACACCGGGCTGCTCATCGCGGACGAGGTCCTGGAGAAGGCCAAGTTCGCCAACGACCTCTTCGAGAAATACCAGTCGTCCATCAAGAACGACATCGTGGAGTCGGCCAACCTCGTCGCCGAGGGCGTGCCCAAGAGCTTCATCGCGGGCGTGGCCGCCGGCGGCGACCTCACCTCCGCCGCGCGTTCGGCCATCGAGGCCGCCGGGTTCGTCACCACCAGCTCGCTCGACAAGATCGCACTGGCCCGCTACACGGTGATCTCAGCCTTGGAGTTGGCCGTGAACACCGCCCGTCGCCAGGCCGAGTTCCACGGCATCCAGCCGCTGGAACGCGAGAAGGAGCTGCGCAGCGCCGTCCATGACCTCGGCAACAAGCTGGGCGACATGCAGGGCCGCCTCTGGACCATCAACGAGCGCCTCCGCGAATACGACGACAAGCAGCGCGCCGTCCGCTCCCTCGTCGCCCAGGGCGACACCATCCAGGCCGAGCGCGAGATCTTCCGCCAGCGCGCCGCCGCCGTCGTGCAGGGCTACCGCACCCGCGACGCGGCCTTCCGCATCTTCCGCAACGAGAAGCTGGAGCGCTACAAGACGCTCTTCGACCTCTCCGCCCGGTATGCGCTGCTCGCGGCCAACGCCTACGACTACGAGACCGGCCTCCTCGGCACCCAGGCCGGGCGGAACTTCAAGGCCCGCATCGTCAATTCCCGCGCATTGGGCGTCGTCCGTGACGGCGAGCCGCAGTTCGCCGGCAGCAACACCGGCGACCCCGGCCTCTCCGGCGCCCTCGCCGAGATGAAGGCCGACTGGGACGTGGTGCGCGGCCGGCTCGGCTTCAACAGCCCGGACGCCTACGGCACCACCGCCTCCCTCCGCACGGAGAACTTCCGCATCCTCCCCGGCGCGGAGGGCGACGTGGCCTGGAAGGACCTGCTCCACCGCTCCCGCATGGCCGACATCCTGGCCGACGCCGACGTGCGCCGCTACTGCCTCCAGCTCGATCCGGGCAACGGCCTGCCCGTCCCGGGCCTGGTCATCACCTTCAGCACCACGATCTCGGCGGGATTGAACCTCTTCGGCCAGCCCTTGGCCGCGGGCGACCACTACTACAGCCCGAGTTCCTTCGCGACGAAGCTCTTCGCCGCCGGGGTCGCGCTCGACGGCTACATCGGCATGGCCAACCCCATCGCCAGCAGCGGCGCGGTCGGCTTCGGCGGCGGCGAGTCGCCGAACGATCCCTCGCTTGCCTTCCTCGATCCCGACGCCCTGGCCGCCACGCCCTACATCTACCTGATCCCCGTGGGCGTGGATTCGATGCGCAGCCCGCCGCTCGGCGACGCCAGCCGCATCCGCACCTGGAACGTCGAGGACCTCGCGATCCCGCTGCCCTTCAACATCGGCGCGTCGGACTTCGCCAACGGCGGCCTCTACCAGTCGGTCCAGACGCTGACCGAGCCGCTCTTCACCCTGCGGAAACACCAGGCCTTCCGGCCCGTGTCGGACGCCGCGCTCTTCACGCCGGACATCTACTACGGAGGCGACCTGCTGCGGTCGCAGTTCACCAACAACCGGCTCATCGGCCGCTCCGTCTGGAACAGCCAGTGGAAGCTCGTGATCCCCGGCCAGTCGCTCCTGAACAATCCGAACGAGGGCCTGGAGCGCTTCATCCGCACCGTGCGCGACGTCCAGCTCCACTTCGTGACGTATTCCTACTCCGGCAACTGACCCGTGCTCCCCATGAAAAGCCCGATCCAAGCCTCCCGTCGGTTCATCGGAGCCGTCGTCCTTTCCGCGCTGGCCTCGTCGCTGGTGGCCTTTCCGCCCGCGCCCCACCACGTCGTCCACGGCACCATCCGCGACGAGCTGGGCACGCCGCTCGCCGCCGGTTCCGCCACCGTCCTTTTCGAGGCGGCGTCCGGCGTGGCCCTCACCACCGGCATCATCCTCGGCAACGAGCCGGGCGTGAACTACAGCCTCGTCGTCCCGATGGACGCGGGCGTGACCGAGGACCTCTACAAGGCCACGGCGCTGAAACCGACCGTGCCGTTCTCCATCCGCGTCCGCATCGGCGGCGTGAACTACCTGCCCATCCAGCTGCAGGGCCGGTTCGCCGCCCTCGGCCAGCCGGGACGCAAGACCCGGCTCGATCTCACCCTCGGCGCGGACACCGACGGCGACGGCCTGCCCGACGCCTGGGAACGAGCCCTCCTCGCCGCCCTCGGCGGCAACCGCACCCTCGCCGACATCCGGGGCGACGGCGACGACGACGGCGACGGCCTCAGCAACCTCCAGGAATACCTCGCGGGCACCTACGCCTTCGACAAGGAGGACGGTTTCAGCCTGAAGATCGAACGTCTCGAAGCCGGCAAGCCCGTGCTCAAGTTCCTCGCCATTCGTGGCCGTTCCTACCAGATCCAGGCCTCCACCGATCTCTCCACCTGGACCGCCGTCCCTTTCGAGGTGGTAGGCCAGACGGCTGCGGCGGCCACCGTCCTGAACGCCACGGACACCCGGCTGCGCGAACTGCGCGCCACCCCTCCGTCCGGCGAAGGCCCCGCCTTCTACCGTCTCGTCACCCAGTAGCGCGCCCCGCGAGCGATGACGCCGCCGTCCCCATTCCCCCGACCGGTTCCCCGTGGCCGACTCCCGGTGATCGTCACGGGTGCCCTCTTGACCGCCGCTTTCATCGTGTTCGCCACCCAGCGGTGGAACCGGAACGCGGGGCCCGCTCCCGTCCCGAAGTCCGAACTCGTCCAGCGCGACGGTCGCATCCATCGGATCGGGTCCGACCAGGCCTTCACCGGCGTCATGGTCGAACACTATGCCGATGGTTCCCTGCGTTCCCGGACCACTTTCCGGGACGGTCTGATGGACGGCCCCTGTGAAGGCTGGCACACCAACGGCGTTCGCCAGTCGGTCGAATTCTTCCGCAGCGGCGTCTCCGACGGCGTCCGCACCAAGTGGCACCCCTCCGGCGCCAAGCTCTCGGAAGCCACCATCGTCGCGGGCCGGATCGAGGGCGTCTTCCGTTCCTGGCACGAGAACGGCCAGTTGGCCGAGGAGATCGCCATGGCCCACAACGAACCCGCCGGCGAGGCCCGGGCCTGGTATCCCAGCGGCTACCTCCGCGCCGCCGTCGGAACCAACCTCTCCGCCCAAACCGAACGCCGCCACTGGCGGGACGGCGAAACGCGCGTCTGGCCGGAAATCGCCGCCCCATGAAGACCCATTCGCCTCCTTCCTTGGTCCGGGGCGTCCTCGCCGTTCTCCTGCTGGCGACCACTGCGGCCCGGTCCGCCGAGACCGACCACCACGGCCTCGACGCCGGCGGCGGCCGCAGCGCCTCCGCCTCCTACCGTAACCACGGCTCGCTCGGCGGTCTCGGCGGCCTGAACACCGGACCCGTCTCCGGCATCGTCAACCGCGCCGGATTCGCCGCGCAGTTGAACGAGGCTCCTGAGCTGCCCGTCCGCGTGCTCGAACGCGTCAACGGCCAGCCCTTGAAGATCGATTCCGCCCTTCTGACCCAGGGCCTCGCCGATCCCGAGGGCGATCCTTTCGCCGTCACCGGCATCGCCGCCCTCAGCGCGGCCAATGTCCCCCTCCGGCAAGAGGGCCGCTGGTTGCTCTACGAGGCCGGTCCCGCCGCTCCCGCCACCGACACGTTCACCTACCGCGTCACCGATGCCTTGGGCGACCAGGCCGAGGGCATGGTCACGGTCGTGGCGGGTTCCGGCACCGGCATCGGCCCCAGCCTGACCCTGCTCCGCATCGAGCCCGTTACCCCGGGCCTCTCCTATCGCATCTCCTTCGTCGGCATCCCCGGCCGGAGCTACCGCGTGGAAACCACGACGAACCTCGTCGATGGACCCTGGACGACGCTGAGTTTCGGTTTGGCCGGTCCCGATGGTCTTTACGCGGTCACGAACACTCCGTTGGCCGTCGAAGAGGCCCGCTTCTACCGCTCATTTCGCCAACCGTAGGCGACGCTTTCCGCCCAAGGCCAAGCAGGCAGCACCCAGAGCGATCAATCCCCCGGTGGCGGGTTCCGGCACCGCGTAGGCCAGCACCAGGTTGTTGCCCTGCACCAGCACCTGGAACTGTCCGCCCCCGCCCCCGCTGAACTCCGCAGCGTCGATCTCCACCGCCGTCGGATCGAAGCCCGTGATGCCGCTCCCGGTGGTGACGATGGTCCACGCGTAAACGCCTTGGCTGTCGAAATCGAAGACCGCGCCCGCTTGGCCGTTGGGCTGGAGGGAGACCAGCTTCAAATGGAGGGGCTTCACGGCAGTGGTCGCCAAGGTCAGATCGCCGATCACAAAGACCTGGTCGTGGCCGGGAGACCCGCCCGCAGAGCCTTCGGCCGAATCCATCTCCACCACCAGAATCGAGTCTTCCTCCAACCGCAGGGAACCCGCCGTGAGCCGCCCGATCCGATCTTCCGCGTCGTCGCCGCCCGGACTGAGGATCGCTCCTTCCTCCACGATCAACGGTCCCGCGATGCTGCCCGCCCCCCCGATCTCCGCCCCGTTCCGCACCCGCACGTCTCCGCTGCCCGTGGCGCTGCCGGCCGTGTTGTCCACCACCAGCCGGCCTTCCGCCACCTCCGTGCCGCCGCTGTAGGTGCCGGCTCCGGAGAGCGTCAAAGTGCCCGTGCCCGTCTTCGTGAGTTTGGCCGCGCCGCCGCTGTCTTCGAGCCCCCCGCTGAAAGTCGTCGCCGTTTCCACGCGCAACGCCTGCGATCCCAGCAAACGGGCGTTGCCGGAGAACGTCATCGCCTGCGCCCCGCCGAACGTCACCCCGCCGCCGAGATTCACCGCGTTCCCGATCAGTCTCGGGGCCGCGTCCCGCACCGTCAGCTCCGTGTCGAAGAGGTTCAGCGCGCCCACATGGTCCTCCTCCAGCTCGAGATGCAGCGCCCAGCTCCGCAACATGTGGAGCGCCCCGAGCGAAGCGTCCGCCGCCAGCAGCCGGTATTCGCCCTCGGTCGGCAATTGCTCCAGCACCGACAATCCCGCCGTGCGCGGCGAACCCGCGACCACCACGTCCGGATCGGCCAGCCGACCATCCGGCTCCCACGTGCCCGTCAGCGGACCGCCCAACGGCGTGGTCGCATTGCCGAACAGCGTCTGCCGATAGACATGCACGTCCCCGTTGGCCGCGCCGTCGGCGAAAGTCAGCGCGAAGCCCTCCGTGTCCCCGTAGCCGAGCTGTCCGGGCGCGCTCTTCCCCGCCCGGTTCAGGAGCACGGACAAGGCGCTGCCGTGCCCCAGCGCCAGATGGAGATCCCCGTTGAACCCCTCTCCCGCCGTCACCGGTCGCAGTTCCACCGAGACCTCCGCCCGTGCGATCGGTCCGTTGTCCCCCACCACCGTCCGCGCCTCCAACAGTTCGCCCCCGTCCGGGATCGTCCCGTCCACGTCGAACCGGTAATGGAGCATCACCTGGCCCGAGACCGGCGCCACCATCGCGGCCCAGGCCACCGGAAGAACCACGAGGGAAAAGGCGATGCGCTTGTTCATGGTGAGAAGATGTGCAGGACCGGCCACCGGACTTTCGGACCACAAGAAGCAACCCTGTCCCCGTCCGCCATGATGCGGGAACCCGCCGCCTTTCCTCGCCGTCCTCTTCCGGCCATTGCCGCCGCCGGTTCTGACCAATCGCCGCCCCGACCACAACGCCAAACCTTCCCCGCCCCGGACATTCCCCCGCCCGCGACGCCCTGCCCGATCCCGCGCCCCCCGGCGGACGGGAGAGAGTGCCCGATGAACGAACGAACGGAAGAACGGCCGATTTCTCCAATGGCCCTCACAAGACCAAATGCCAAACGGGGTTGGTGCCGGTGGTGGGACTCGAACCCACACGAGTTTTGAGGCTCCCGGGATTTTAAGTCCCGTGCGTCTGCCATTTCGCCACACCGGCCCGGTGGTTGCCTCCGTTCAAGCCCGGCCTTCCTACGCAACCCGGAAGCCAGGAGCAAGCGTGGCGTCTCGGCGGGAAAGGATC